>JBKJMF010000420.1:0-22382 GCA_046596525.1 Devosia sp.
GGCATCCACCACCGACAACGTCACGAACCCCGGCCCATCCGGCCGCCAGCTGTTCTGCCGGGCGAAGGCCGAGCGGCCGAACGGCGCGCCATTGGCGAAAAAGGTGAAAGGCGGCACCCCGTTGCGTACCTTGACGATCAGCGGCGCCTCGTTGCCCGACTTGAGCCCGAGGTCGACGTCGACGCCGTCGCTCGGGAACGCGATCTGCGGCGCCGCATCGCGCTTCACCTTCTGCTCGTCCGGATGGCGGAAGCGGCGCAGCGGTAGCGGCAGTTCCGAATTCGAGGCGAAGATCGTCCCCGGCGGCGCGTCGCGTAGCGGCACTGTCTTCTCGGCCAGCCGGTCGAAGCTCTCGAACAGGATCGGTGCCGCAGCCCCGATGCCGGTGATCCCCGGGATTTGCGAGTTGTCCGGCCGACCGACCCACACGCCGATCACCGTCTCACCATCGAAGCCTATGGCCCAGGCATCACGATAGCCGTAGGAAGTGCCGGTCTTGTAGGCGATGCGCCCGGCTGAGCCGTTCAGCGGCGGCGGCACGTCGGCAAGAATGTTGGCGACATACCAGGCGGCGATCGGATCGAGCACCGGCGCCGGCGTCTCGGTCTCCTCCGTCACCGGCTTGACCCCATCCCGCAGCACCACCGGCGTACCGCCCCGGCCGATCGCGGCGTAGATCGACACCAGGTCGCGCAGCGTCACGCCAACACCACCAAGACCCACCGCAAGGCTGGGCGCCGTATCCGCCGGCAATCGCGCCGCAGCGTGCGCCCGCTTGATCCGCGCCACCAGCCGCGCCGGCCCCACTGCGTCGAGCACCACCACGGCAGGAATATTCAGCGACTCCGTCAGCGCCTGCCGGATGCTGACCGTGCCGCGGTTGAAGCCATCGAAATTGACCGGCACATAGCCGTTGAACGCAGTTGGCCGGTCCTCGATCAGGCTCTCGGGATGCGCGAGACCGAGTTCGAACGCCAGCCCGTAGATCAGCGGCTTCAGTGTCGAACCGGGCGAACGCACCGCCTCGGTCATGTCGACATAGCCATCGCTATCCGCATTGAAGAGCCCGGCAGAACCGACCGACGCCAGGATATTGCCGGTCTGCTGGTCGGCAACAACAATCGCCACCGACAGCTTCGAACCAAGCTGAGCCGCACGGTCTGCGCCAAGCCGCTCCAGCTTCGCCTGCAGCTGCCGCTCGATGGTCAGCTCGATCTTCCGCGCATTCGGCCGCGCCTTCACGGCAGCTTCGGCGAGGTGCGCCGCATACATCGGGAACTCGCGTCGTGCCTTGGGCATCGGTTCGAGCTTGGCCGCCTCGGCTTCCTCGGCGCCGATCACCCCTGCCCCGACCATCCGGTCGAGCACCAGGTTCCGCGCCGCCCGCGCCACCTCCACGTCGCGATCCGGCCGCCGCGCCTCCGGCGATTGCGGCAGCGCCACCAGCAGCGCACATTCCGCCGTGGTCAGCCGCCCCGGCTCCTTGCCGAAATAGGCGAGGCTCGCGGCGCGAATGCCCTCGATATTGCCGCCATAAGGCGCCAGCGTCAGGTACAGCGTCAGGATCTCGTCCTTGCTCAGCGCGCTCTCCAGCGCATCGGCATGCACCATCTGGCGCAGCTTGCCTGCCATGTTGCGCGTCGGCTCGCCACCGATCAGTCGCGCCACCTGCATGGTGAGCGTCGAGCCGCCCGAGACGATCCGACCTGCCCCGGCATACTGCACCGCAGCACGCAGCATCGACGGCCAGTCGATGCCGTGATGCTCGGTGAAATGCTGGTCCTCATAGGCCAGCAGCATGGTGATGAAGCGCCGGTCGACTTCCTCGATGGTCACCGGCAGCCGCCAGCGTCCCCCAGCAGTCGTGAATGGCCGCAGCAGCAAGCCGGCCTTGTCGACCACCGCGGTCGACACCGGCACCGCAGACACCACCTGCACCGGCGGCAAGGTCGCGCGGATATCGCGCAGCACGGCGAGCCCGTACTGGCTGCCGACCAGTGCCACGCCCGCTAGGACGATCAGCGTTGCAGCAAAGAGCCCCGGCGCGCGTCGGCGCCGGGGCTGCTGTTTGTGCGCGGCGATGCTCATGGCCCGGTCGCGCTGACCTCGATCGAACCCGCGTCGGTATTGGCGCGGAGCTCGGGCCGATACATGTCCTCGACCGTGGCGCCCGGCATCACGAACGTCCCCGGCGAGACGGCACGCACCATGTAGGCGGTGGTGACGCTGCTGGCCGCGGACGTGAACCGGAAGGCGGCGACGAACTGGTCGGTCCGCGCTTCGACATGGGCGGGCGTATCGACGGTGAGCCAGCTGAGATCGGCAACACCCGAGCCCTGCAGCAGGTCGGGGTTCTCGATCTCGAACCCGGCCGGCAGTGGATCGGCCACCACGTACTGGCCCGAACCCAACTGGGTCGGCTGCGTCGTCAGCACCACCACGAACCGGTCGTTCTGGTGGACATTGCTGAGGTCGGCCGGCTCGCCATTCGGCAGGTAGTAGTCCCGCTGGATGGTGAATCCATCAGAACTCGCCGCCGGCGGCACAGCCGGGATAGCGGTGACGGTCACCTTCATCTCGGTCGGCCGGTTGCCGTTGTTAGCGATCACGACGGGCGCGCCGTCGAACGCTTCCTGGTCGTAGCGGCGATAGACGGTGCCGGTCAGCGGCTCGCCATCGATCGTCACAGAACCATCGCCGGCCTCACGGGCCAGCGCCGAGGCGGCAACCAGCGTCCACGCATCCTCCTGGGTGGAGGTCCAGCGGGCCTGGTCGCGCAGCGTCGCGAGCTTGCTGGTCAGCGCCGCGATGTCGACACCCGACGGCGTGAACTCGGCGGCGAGTGCAAGCACCCCGGCCGTATCACGCAGCTGGCTGCCATAGTCGTTGCGGTACTTCGCCCGGTCTTCACGGGCCTGCAGGTCCTCGACGGCCGCCTGGAAGGCGGTCGCCGCACGGGTCCGGTCGCCATAGAGGGCAAGCGCGGCGCCGAGCTGGGCCTTGGCGAGCGGCGAACCGAAGGCGCTGAGGCGCGCCTCGAGATAGTAGCGCAGGTCGCCGATGGCAGCCCGGCCGGCGCGCGCCAGATCGTAGAGCGCGAAGGCCACGTCCTCTCCGCCGACGGTGAAGTCGGTGGCGTAGGACACCTGGTTGCCGAGGTTGTCGAGCGCCCGGGTCATCGCCAGCTCCGGCACGTCGTAGCCTTCCGCTTTGGCGCGGAGCAGGAACTCGGTGACGTAAGAGTCGAGCCACAGGTCGGTCCCGTCATAGGGTCCCCAGAGGCCGAAGCCGCCGCTGGAGGTCTGCTTGGCGAGCAGGTTCTTGATCGCGTCCTGCACCCGCTGCTTGATCGCCGCGTCATCGCCCAGACCAATCATCGAGGCGACTTCGTTGAGATAGAGCAGCGGCAAGGCACGGCTCGAAGTCTGCTCGGCGCACCCATACGGGTAGCGATCGAGTTGCATCAGGAGACCAGGCACATCAAGGCGAGCGATCGGACCCACCGCGAGCGTCAGTTCCCCGGTATGCGGCACCATGTCGGCGAACGCACTCGCATCGAGCGTATGCGTCGCCCCCACTTCCAGCGGGATCAGCTGGCTGGTGGTCTGCGGTGCACTGGCGGCGCGGACGCCAAGCGTCAGCTCCTTGATCTGCGCATCGCCGTTCGGCGCGGTGACGATCACCTTGAGCGTCTGGTCGCCGATCGCCGTGCCGGTAAGGCTTAGGTTGAGCGCCGTGCGCTCGCCCGTCGGCAGGTCGACACTGGTCTCGGCCGCATCGGTCGAGAGCCCCTCGCCAGTCTGCAGCGCCACCTTGTAGGTGCCCGGCTGGCCGGCAACGTTGTTGACCTCAACCAGCAGCCGCGACGTATCGTCGAGGCGCAGGAACCGCGGCGGGCTGAGGTTCACCACCACCGGATCGCGAACGATCACGTCGGCGGACGCGTGCCCCACGGCCCCGGCGCTCCACGCCATCGCCATCAACCGCACCGTGCCGTTGAAGTCCGGCATATCGAAGCTGACCGTGGCGGTGCCATCGGCACCGACTTCGACGATGCCCGAATGCAGTGCCACGAGCACCGTGGTCGCCGGCGGCGTGCCGAAGCGCGACGCGCCCTCGTCACCGCCGGAGCGGAACGCACCGGGCGTGCCCTGCATCGGGTCAATCAGCTGCCCATAGAGATCGCGCACCTCGACGCCGAGCTGGCGCTGCCCGAAGAACCAGCCATCCGGATCCGGCACCTGGAACTTGGTGAGGTTGAGAATGCCCAGGTCAACCGCCGCAACCGCGACATAGGCCTTGTCGCCCGGCTGCACGTTGGCGAGCTTCACCGTGGTGGTGAACGGCTGGCGCGGCAGTGCGTCCTTGGGCGCGTCGAGCGTCATGTCGAGCTTGAGATCACCCGGCTCGACATCGGCGAAAGCGAGGCCGAGCGCGCGCGCCGGCATCCGCTTGGCTTCAGCGCTGGCCGGACGATAGAGCATCGCCGTCACATAGGCGCCGGGGCCCCAGTCGTCCGTGACCGTCAGCGGCACCGAGGTCCCACCTTCCGGTACGTCGACGGCGACCATGTCGATGATGCGGTCGTCGACCACCATCACCAGCGCGGTGCCCGCGAACTGCGGATCGAGCTTCAGGTTGGCCGTTTCGCCCCTGCGATAGGCCGGTTTGTCCAGCGCCACCGACAGCGTATCCGGCGTGTCCGAACCCGCTTCGGCGTAATAGTAGCCGGCATAGAACTCATAGCTGCTCGAGGTGGCGCCTTCGCCCGTGCTCGACACCTCGAGCCGATACTGGCCCCAGCTGACCGGCGCCCCAATGGCCACCGGACCCGACGCCAGTGCGTCGACAGTGCCGTTGGCGACTTCGCGTGTCGTGGTGATGGCTTCCCACTTCCAGGTGCCGCTGTTGCGATACCACTGGTAGGTGGTCTCCACCCGCGACATCGACCATTCGAGGCCCGCCTTGTCGACAGTCGCGCCATCCGGCGCAACCGCGATGACGTCGAACCCGGCTTCGCTGCCCTCAGCCAATCCGTTGCCGGACTCGAAGCGCGGCTTCAGCCCGATACGGGTGACATCGGCGAGCACCGGACGCGTCAAGCTGCGCTCGATGGCGCGCCCATTGCTGTCCACCAGCCGCAGGATCAACTGCGCCTCCAGCGGCCGCGTCGTCGACTGCGGCGCGCTGACCGTCACCTCGGCGGTGACGTTGCCAGCCTCGTCGGTGGTGCCGACGACACCGAGCGGCTGGCGCGAAGTCTCGAACGTGTCATCCAGACGGCCGAACGTGTAGCCCGGATAGGCCGGCAGCGACGTCACCGGCCGCAGCACGGCATCAGCCTCGACGGCGAGATCAGGCGCAGTCGCACCATAGAGATACTTAGCGGTCACCTCGACCGGCGTCACTTCGCCAGTCTTGATCGGCGCATCGGCCGCGGTGACCTCGAAGGCCAGCCGTTCCGGTTCGAAATCCTCGACGAGGAAGCCGACGCTGGTCAGCGCTTCGGCCTTCGGGTCGGCATAGAGCCGCATCGACCACGAGCCGCGCATGGCTTCCGGGTCGAGCGTGACAGCGCTGAAATAGCCGCCTGCACCCTCGTCGTTGAGCAGTTCGGTGGTGGAAATCACCCCATCCGGACGCTGCACTTCCAGCGTCAGCGGCAGATCGGCCACCGCCTTGGCATGGATATCGCGCAGGATCGCGGTGAGGAACACCGTCTCGCCCGGGCGATAGACGCCGCGCTCGGTGGTCGCGAACAGGTCGAGCGGGCCCGGCGACGGCCGGCCCTCGACGCCGCGATCGGTGAGATCGAACGCCGCCTTCGAGACGTCAAGGAACGCATAGTCCCCGCCATCGGTCTCGGTGGTGATCAGCTGCGGCGCCCGGCCGCCTTCGCCGCGCGACAGGCCCGGCGCGAAGTCCGCCCGGCCCTGCGCATCGGTTACGGCTTCGCCGAGAATTTCGTTGTTCACCGCGATCAGCCGTACCTTGGCATTGGCCACCGGCTGCGCACTGGTCAGCGAGCGGACGAACGCATGCACCCCGTCATCGCCCGAGACCGTGGTCAGCCCCAGGTCGGTGACGATGAACCACTGCGTCGCGACTTCCTTCCAGTATTCCTGCTGCACGCCATTGACCTTGGCGGTCACCACATAGGCGCCGGGCTGGAGGTCCTTGATCACCTCGGCGACCGGAATCGCCGTGACGCTCATGGCGTTCGGCGCACTCTGCGCCAGGTCGACCTGGCCTTCCCAGGTCTTCTCGCCGGTCGAATTGGCCACGTCCTCGGCCGAATAGCCGTCGAGCGTGCGCTGGAAGATACCGTTGCGCACCGCTGTCGCGATCGAACGATCGCCGATCCGGTAGATCACCACGTCGGCAGTCTTGGCGTTCACCGAGGTGATCGGCAGTCCGCCGCCGAGACCGGCGGGCATCACATAGGCATTGTTGGCAAAGCCCACGAAAGGCGAGCGATCGGGCACGAAGAGATCGAGCTCGACATCGGCGCGCAACTGCTCGCCGGCGGCCGACGGCAAGCCGGCGCGCAGCTTTATGTGATAGCGCCGGCCATGCTCGACGCCGGTGATGCAGATCTGGCTCTGCTCGGTCTCGACGGCCACCGTCGGCGCATTGTCGACCACCACATAGCTTGAAAGATCGGTCTCGCCGGACGGCAGCTGGTCGGAGAACACGGCACAAATGCGCGGGTTCGCCGCCTCGGCATCCACCTGGTTCGAAGTAACGCGGAAGCCATGCTCGGCAACCGCCTTCTCGAGCGCCGCCTCCAGCGTCGAGTTGTCGACCAGCCCGAGGCTGGCGCGATAGGTCGCGATGGTCTCGCGCCACATCTCGCGACGCGACAGTGCGAGCGCCAGCGCACCCAGCGCGTCGGCACGCTCCGCAACGGTCTCAGACAGCATAAAGGCGTTCATCGCCGCATAGGACGAATTGACCGCGAGATCATAGACGCCGTTGCCGGCCGCCGCCTCAATGACGGCACGAGCCTCGCCCTGTGCGGCGAGCTTCAGCCAGACCGATGGATCATTGCGGTTGATCGCCAGCGCCTGCCGGTAGGACACTATCGCAGCCGAGGGGTTCGACTGCGCGGCGGCCTCGTCGCCCGCGGCAACGAGATCGGCATAGGTCACTTCCGGCGGCGGCGGATCAGTCTGCGGCAGGCTGGTGGCCATGTAGCGGGCGGAATCGACGAGGTCCTGCGCCGGGAACGGCAACTCGCCGAGCCGCTCTTCAACCGTCGCCGCGAGCGTCGGCGTGAAGTCGACACGACCGGACGTCGCGCCGTTGAACGCCGTCTCGGGGCCGACATCGCCCTTCAGGAAGCACCAGTTGGCCTTCTCGTTGAAAGTGAAGGCGCGGCAGATCCGGTCATCCGTACAGGCGGCCTGGCAGGCGTCGATATCGACGTCCTCGATCACCGAATAATCGAACCCGGGAAGATCGGTGCCCGGCAGCAGCGTGATGTTGCGATCCGCCGCGTGGGCTGGGCTGAGGGCGAGGGTTCCGGCCACGACAAGCCACCAGATCGACCGAAAAAGCCGCTGCATTCCCTCACCCCTATGAGCTCAAATAGTTGACCCACCCTATGATGACCGGGGCTGAACGACAAATGAATGAAGGCGCGTAAAGTCGACGGAATGCAGTGCTAAGCGCGACGCTACTCTGCCGCTTCCAGCCGGTTGAGTTCGATCAGTCCGCGGATTTCCGCCCGGCACGAGCCGCAATTGGTCCCCGCCTTCAGCGCCACGCCGATCGCGTCGACCGTATGGCAGCCGCCGCGCGCCGCCTCGGCGATCTGGTTGGCACCCACCGAGAAGCAGGCGCAGACGATCGGCCCCGGATCCGGACGATCCGCACCCGGGCGGCCGACGAGGATGTCCGCCCGCCGCGCCGGCTTGATGTTCTCGGTCAACAGCGACACCGCCCATTGCCGCGACACCAGCACCGGGTCGGGGGACAGATAGAGGGTGAAAACCAGGTTGCCGCCATCGAACAGCGCGAGGCTTTGCCGTCCGCTCGCCTTATCGGCGATGCTCAGCAGTTCGGCGTTCTCCACCCCGAACGCCACCCTTGCCCATCCGACCCAGTCCGTGGGCTCAGTGATGAATGCCAGCTCCGCCCGCCACCCGCCGGTGGTCTCGGCAATCGCCCAATAATCCACCCCGTCGAGCTTCGGTCGCGCCCGGCTCACCGCGAAGCCATAGCGCCGCGCCAGGGCCGGCCCCGCCACGACCATCGCCATCTTCAGCGCTGGCTGGCCGGACTGCGGATCGGTCTGTCCGCTCACCAGTGCATCGATCCGCCCCTGCGCCGAAAACCGGTCGGTCCAGTGCATCGGCACGAACACCGAGCCGCGCTGCTGCCGCTCCGTCACCAGCGCCCGCACCAGCACGCTGCCATGCCGGTTCTCGAGCCGCACCAGGCTCGCATGCCGGATGCTCTTCTCGAACGCATCGTCAGGATGCAACTCGGCAAAGGG
The DNA here is from genome assembly GCA_046596525.1 of Devosia sp. Lineage (GTDB taxonomy): Bacteria > Pseudomonadota > Alphaproteobacteria > Rhizobiales > Devosiaceae > Devosia_A. Next base: position 8,501 of record JBKJMF010000420.1, read on the forward strand.
CTCGGCCATGTGCGCGGACAGCCGCGGCGTCTTGCCGGTCCGCGTCATGGTGTGCCAGTGGTCGCGCACCCGCCCGGTATTGAGCACCAGCATCCCCGGCGGCGGCACGATCGGCGGCGGCGGCGCAACCGCGACGAACCGGGCCCGGCCATCCGGCGTGAAGAACCTGCCGTCGGTGAACATCCGCGCCGTGCTGCGCACCGAGCGCACTGGCCACTGCACCGGCTGCAGCCCGTCATACTCGGCGTGCATCAACCCGCTGAGATCGAAGTCCCGGTTGCCGTCATTCTCGAACGCCGAGAGCGCTGCGTGCTCGGCGAAGATCTCACCCGGCCGCTGGTAGCCGAAGGCCTCGGCATACCCCATGCGCTGCGCCACCTGGCTGACGATCCACCAATCCGGCTTCGCCTCCCCCGGCGTCGCGAGGAACGGCCGCTGCCGCGAAATCCGGCGCTCGGAATTGGTCACCGTGCCGTTCTTCTCGCCCCAGCCCGCCGCCGGTAGCCGCACATGGGCCTCGACCGCCGTATCGGTCGCCGCATTCATGTCCGACACCACGACGAACGGGCAGGCCCGGATCGCCGCCCGCACCTTGTCGGCCTCCGGCATCGAATCCACCGGGTTGGTCGCCATGATCCACAGCGCCTTGACCTTGCGCGCGCCGATGGCTTCGAACAGGTCGACCGCCTTGAGCCCGGGCTTGGTCGCCACCCGCTTCGAGCGCCAGAACCGCTGCAGCCGGTCGACGTTGGCGGCGTCAAAATCCATATGCGCCGCCAGCATGTTGGCGAGCCCGCCGACCTCGCGACCACCCATGGCGTTGGGCTGCCCGGTGACCGAGAACGGCCCCATGCCGGGCATCCCTATTCGGCCCGTCGCAAGGTGCACGTTGACGATGGCGTTGACCTTGTCGGTCCCCGTCGCCGACTGGTTCACCCCCTGCGAGTAGACGGTCACCGTCCGCGTCGTCTCGGCGAACCAGTCGTAGAACACCGCGATGTCGCGCACGCTGAGCCCGGTGGCTTCGGCCACCCGCTCGAGGCTCCAGCTTCGCGCCACGTCCAGCGCCGCACCGAACCCGTTCGTGCTCGCCGCGATGAACTCAGAGTCGACGGCGTTCCGCTCCACCAGCGATTTCAGCAATCCGACGAACAGCGCCGTATCGCCGTCCGGCTTGATCGCGAGGTGCAGGTCCGCCTGGTCTGCCGTGGTGGTCCGCCGCGGATCGATCAAGACGATCCGCATCCCCGGCCGCTCGGTCTTTGCCTTGATGATGCGCTGATACAACACCGGGTGGCACCAGCTGAGGTTCGAGCCGACAAGGATCATCAGGTCGGCGAGTTCAAGGTCCTCATAGTTCCCGGGCACGGTGTCCGAGCCGAAAGCCCGTTTGTGGCCCGCCACCGATGAGGCCATGCAGAGCCGCGAATTGGTGTCGATGTTGCCCGAGCCGATGAACCCCTTCATCAGCTTGTTGGCGACGTAATAGTCCTCGGTCAGAAGCTGGCCCGAGCCGTAGATCGCGACCGAATCCGGCCCGTGCTCGGCGATGGTTTTGGCGAAGGTGTCCGCCACGAGGTCGAGCGCCGTATCCCAGCTCGCCCGCTCTCCGCCGATCTCCGGATAGAGCAGCCGCCCGTCCAGCGACAGCGTCTCGCCCAGCGCCGAACCTTTCGAGCACAGCCGGCCGAAATTGGCCGGATGCTCCGGATCGCCGGCGATCGTCACCGAGCCATCCGACTGCGGCGTCGCGAGCACGCCGCACCCCACCCCACAATAGGGGCAGGTGGTGCGGATAGTCTGGGGGTCGGGCATGGTGTTCGAGCCTACTCCGCCGCCGCCAGCATGGCGACCGCCGCCATGAAGATGCGCCCGTCGACGACGTTCAGCGGCACCGTCCGTACTCGGCCCTCGTCCGCGCCCTGCGCCTCGCCGGTCTCCAGAGAGAACACCCAGTTATGCAGCGGACAGGTCACCTGCGCACCATGCACGATCCCCTGGCTCAGCGGCCCGCCCTTGTGCGGGCAGCGGTCCTCGATGGCATAGACCTTGTCCTCATTAGTGCGGAACACTGCAATCTTCCCCACCGGCGTGTTGACGCAACGCGCCCCGCGACGCGGGATCTGCTCGATGCGACCGATCTCGACCCAGTCTTCCATCAAGCTCACTCCGCTGCCTGCGGCACGCCGAATTCCGCCATCGCGGCGAACTCGTGTGCGTCCTTGCCGTTGACCCGCTCTTCCCACGGGTCGACCTGGGCGAATTTCTGCGAGAAGACGAAGCGGTCGTAGTAGAAGCGGCGCTTCTCCAGGTCGCGGACGATCGCGGCCTGGATCGACTCCATCCCCACCCGCTTCAGCCACTTGTACATGCGCTCGAGATAGCGCCCCTGCTCCCGATAGAGCTGGGTCAGCGCCGCGATGATCTCCATCGCCTCGTCCTCGCTGTCGGCATGGCACAGCGCCTCGGTACCCTTGATGTCGAGACCGGCGGCGCCAGCGAAGACGATGTCGTAGCCGCTATCGACGCAGATCACGCCGACGTCCTTGCAGGTGGCCTCGGCGCAGTTGCGTGGACAGCCGGAGACCGCCATCTTCACCTTGGCCGGGGTCCAGCTGCCCCACATGAACTTCTCGAGCTTGATCCCGAGCCCGGTCGAATCCTGCGTGCCGAAGCGGCACCAGTCCGAACCGACGCAGGTCTTCACCGTGCGCAACCCTTTGGCATACGCCGCACCCGAAACCATGCCGGCCGCATTTAGGTCGGCCCACACGCCCGGCAGGTCTTCCTTCTTCACCCCGAGCAGATCGATGCGCTGCCCGCCGGTCACCTTCACCGCCGGGATCTTGAACTTGTCGGCCACGTCGGCGATGGCGCGCAGCTCGTTCGGGCTGGTCATGCCGCCCCACATGCGCGGCACCACCGAGTAAGTGCCGTCTTTCTGAATGTTGGCGTGCACGCGCTCGTTGATGAAGCGCGACTGCCCGTCATCCTCGTACTCGCCCGGCCAGGTGGCGATCATGTAGTAGTTGAGCGCCGGCCGGCACTTGGCGCAGCCGCACGAGGTCTTCCACTCGAGCTCCTGCATCAGTTGCGGGATCGAGCGCAGCTCCTTGGCGATGATCAGCCGGCGCACGTCGTCATGGCCGAGATCGGTACACTTGCACATCGGCTGCACCGCCGACGGGTTGTAGCTGTCGCCGAGCGTCAGCAGCAGCAGCTTTTCGACGAGACCCGTGCACGAGCCGCAGCTCGCCGAAGCCTTGGTATGGGCGCGGACATCGTCGAGCGACGTCAGGCCCTTGGCGGTGATAGCGCCGGTGATCTTCGATTTACAAATGCCGTTACAACCACAGATCTCTGCCTCATCCGGCAAGGCTGCAACGGCCGCCGTAGGGTCCAGCGGGGCACCACCCTGATAGTTCTGGCCGAAGATCAGCGTGTCGCGCATTTCGCGCGTGTCCACATTGCGCTTCAGCATGTCGTAGAACCACGGCCCGTCTCCGGTGTCGCCGTAGAGCACCGTGCCGATGATCTTGTCATCGCGCAGGATCAGCCGCTTGTAGACGCCGGCCGTGGCGTCGCGCAGCACGATCTCCTCGCGATCGTCGCCCTCGGCGAAGTCGCCCGCCGAGTAGAGGTTGATGCCGGTCACCTTGAGCCGCGTCGCCGTGGCCACCGGAGTGAACGTCGCCTTCTCGTCACCGCAGAGCTGCGCCGCCAGCACGTTCGCCATGTCGTAGAGCGGCGCGACGAGACCGAAGCACGCGCCGTTGACCTCGACGCACTCGCCGAGCGCGTAGATCGAGGGGTCCGAGGTACGCATCTGCGCGTCGACCACAATGCCGCGATTGACCGCCAGGTCCGCGGTCTTCGCCAGCACGCCGTTCGGCCGGATGCCGACGGCCATCACCACCAGGTCCGCCGGCAGGATCGTGCCATCGGCCAGCTCGACGCCGGTGACGCGCTTGTCGCCGAGGATCTGCTTGGTGTTGGCCGAGGTGAGCACCTTGACCCCGCGGTCCTTCATCGACTCGCCGAGCAGATACCCTGCCGCCGGATCGAGTTGCCGCTCCATCAGCGTCGGCATGACGTGCACCACGGTGACATCCATGCCCTGCTCATTGAGCCCGGCTGCGGCTTCGAGCCCGAGCAGGCCGCCACCGATGACCACCGCCCTTCCCCGGGCCTTGGCTGCCAACATCATGATGTTGACGTCGTCGAGGTCGCGATAGGTCACCACGCCGGCGAGGTTGACCCCCGGCACCGGGATGATGAACGGCACCGAGCCCGTGGCGATCACCAGCTTGTCGTAGCTCTCGCTGATGCCATTGGCGGATGTGACCGTCTTGTTCACCCGGTCGATCGTCTCGATCTTGCAGCCCTTGTAGAGCGTGATGCCATGCTGGATGTACCAGGCGTCACCATGGATCACGATGTCGTCGAAGCTCTTCTCGCCCGACAGCACCGGGCTGAGCATGATGCGGTCATAGTTGACCCGCGGCTCGGCGTTGAAGATCACCACCTCGTAGCGATCGGGGTCGGTCTCGAACAGCTTCTCCAGCGCCCTCCCGGGCGCCATGCCGTTACCGACGATGATGAGTTTCTCTTTCACCGAATGGTCTCCAGTTGAAGTTGTCATGCTGGTTGGGTGGCACTGGTCCGGCCGATGCGGCGGACGGCGGCATGCATCAGCCCCAACGACACGATGACGAGGACGAAGAGCGCCATGAAGCAGCTGGTCCAGAGGCCCGTTACGTCGTTCAGCCAGCCGAAGAGCAGCGGCAGGATGAAGCCCCCGAGCCCGCCGATCATGCCCACCAGACCACCCACGGCCCCGACATTGTTCGGGTAGTAGGCGGGGATGTGTTTGAACACGGCGGCTTTGCCGAGGCTCATGAAGAAGCCGAGGACGAACATCAGCGCGATGAACGCCCAGGGGCTGATCGCGAAGTTGACGGTGAAGCTCCCAGTGATGCCGTGCACCACCATATCGCTGGTCGGCAGCGCCAGGATGAACGTTGCGACGGCGGAAACGCCGAACGTCCAGTACATCACCGAGCGCGCACCCACCTTGTCGGCCAACGTGCCGCCATAGGCGCGGAAAATGCTCGCCGGGATCGAGTAGGCCGCGGCCACCATGCCGGCGGTCTTGATGTCGAAGCCGTACACCCCGATCAGGTACCGCGGCAGCCACAGGGTCAGCGCGACGAAGGCGCCGAAAGCGAAGAAGTAGTAGAGGCCGAAGCGCCAGACACGGACGTCCCTAAGCGGCGCGAACTCGGCGGCGAGGCTGCGCTGCGGCGAGCCCTCCTTGCGGCGCTTCACCTGTACCGGATCGTCTTCGGTCGTGAACCAGAAGATCACCGCCATGACGGCAAGCACCGCGGCCCAGGCCAGCGCAACGGCCTGCCAGCCAAACGCCACCATCACGAAGGGCGCGATGAACTTGGTCACCGCGGCGCCGACATTGCCGACCCCGAAGATGCCTAGCGCCGTGCCCTGCTTGCTCTGCGGATAGAACCGCGACACGTAGGCGACGCCGACCGCGAACGAGCCGCCCGCAAGACCGACGCCCAGCGCCGCCACGAGGAACTGCTCGTAGGTCTGCGCGAACACCAGCAGCGCCGTGGCCACCGCCGCCGCGAGCATCGTCACCGTGTAGATCAGGCGCCCGCCGTACCGGTCGGTCCAGATGCCGAGAACGATCCGCACCAGCGAACCGGTCAGCACCGGCGTGCCGATCAGCAGCCCGAACTGCGTCTCGGACAGGCCCAGTTGATCCTTCAGCGCCACGCCGATGATCGAAAAGATCGTCCAGACGGCAAAGCAGACGGTAAAGGCGACGGTGGACAAACCCAAGGCGCGGTGCTGAGAGCGGGTCTGGTCATCGGTAGGGCTCATAGTTCGCTCCGTTGGTGGAGAGCCGAAAACAAAAAGGCTGCCGAAGAGGCGCGACCCGAACATCGGGACCGAGCATCTGTTGGCAGCCTTGCCTGTTGGGGAGCGCCCATCATTGGACGCGAGGTCATCGCGAGTTTCGCGTTTCGCTACTTACTATGCATGCGGCGTGCCAAACTGCCTGATGAGTGAAATCGCGATATAAAACATGGCATTACACGGATGCGCAGAAACTAATCAGACAGCAGGATTGACTAATCCGAGTCCAGATTGACCAACACGTGCACAAAAATTACCCACTACTACTTGATGATCAAAATGTGTGCACACGCCGGTCAAGCCGCCTCGACGAACCGATGCCGCTCGTAAAGGAACTTCAGCACCGCCTCGCGGCACTTGAGGTAGCTGCGGTCACCCGCCAGCTCGAGGCGCTTGCGCGGCCGCCCGAGCGGCACCTCCAGCACCTCGCCGATCCGCGCCGCCGGCCCGTTGGTCATCATCACGATCCGGTCGGAGAGCAGCACCGCCTCGTCGACGTCGTGGGTGATCATGATCATGGTGTTGTTGAGCCGCTCGTGGATCTCCATCACCGCATCCTGCAGGTGCGCCCGGGTCAGCGCGTCGAGCGCCCCGAACGGTTCGTCGAGAAGCAGGATCTTGGGTTCCATCGCCAGCGCCCGGGCAATGCCGACGCGCTGCTTCATGCCCCCCGAGATCTCGGAGGGCCGTTTGTCCTTGGCATGCGCCATCTGGACGAGGTCGAGGTTCTCCATGATCCACTCATGCCGAACTGCCTTTGACCGCGTGCCGCCGAACACCTTGGCGACCGCGAGGTTGATGTTCTCGTAGACCGTGAGCCAGGGCAGCAGCGAGTGGTTCTGGAACACCACGGCCCGCTCCGGCCCCGGCTCCGACACCGTCTTGCCCTCGAGGAAGATGGCGCCCGACGAAACCTCGGTGAGGCCGGCGATCAGGTTCAGCAGCGTGGACTTGCCGCAGCCCGAGTGGCCGATGATCGAGATCACCTCGCCCTCGGTGATCTCCAAGGAGATGTCCTTCAGCACTTCGGAGGACACCCCGCCGCGTTCGAAGCTTTTGTCGACGTGATCGATCTTGAGATAGGCTGTCATGGCGCTCTCCACTGGAGCGCTTTCAGGAAAAGTTGCAGACTTTTCCGGTTCGAAAGCGCGACAAATCAAAGACTCTAGTTCGCAGCTGTGCCGCGGGTGATGAAGGCGCCGAAACTGGCGACGAGGCGATCGAGCATGAAGCCGATCACGCCGATATAGACCAGCGCCACGATGATGTCGGGCAGGCGTGACGAGTTCCACGCATCCCAGATGAAGAAGCCGATGCCGACGCCGCCGGTGAGCATTTCCGCCGCGACGATGGCGAGCCAGCTGAGCCCGATGCCAATTCGCAAACCGGTGAAGATGTACGGCGCCGCCGCCGGAACCATCACCTTGAAGAAGAACTCGATCGGGTTAAGCCGGAGGATGGCGGCGACGTTGCGATAGTCGTTCGGAATGTTCCTGACGCCCACCGCGGTATTGATGATCACCGGCCACACGGCGGTGATGAAGATGACGAAGATCGCCGACGGATGGCTGTCGCGAAACGCTGCCAGCGACAGCGGCAGCCAGGCCAGCGGCGGCACGGTGCGGAGGATCTGGAAGATCGGGTCGAGCCCGCGCATCGCCCAGACCGATTGCCCGATGAATGCCCCAACCAGCACGCCGACGATAGCGGCAAGGCCGAAGCCGACGGCGACGCGCTGCAGCGACGCAAACACTCGCCACGCCAACCCGATATCGCCATTGCCGTAGTCGAAGAACGGGTTCCAGATTAGCTCGCCCGCCTGCTCCCACACCACCGAAGGCGGCGGCAGCGACGCACCGGGCGTCGAGCAGGCGATCTGCCAGATCAGCAGCATCAGCAGGATGACGATGACCGGCGGTACGACCGAGCGCGCAACGCCCATAGCCATCTTCTTCACGTCGATCTTCCGGCCGGCAGGCTTCGCCGGAAAGGCGAACACTTTCGCCTTCTGGGTCTGCGCCGCGGTTTCGAACTGGGCCTCTGCACTCATGATCGCGAGTCCGTTGCTGCAAAAGGAAAAAGGCGGCGCCGAGCCAGGGATCAGCCCGGCGCCAGTCGGGGACATCAGCCGAGAGCGGTAATGGCGAGGCTCTCGAGATAGGCGGACGGGTTTTCGGGGTCGAACACCTTGCCGTCGAAGAAGGTCTCCGGTCCGCGCGAGGTCGAGGTCGGGATATCCGCTTCCGCAACACCAAGCGTCTTGGCCGCATCGCGCCACAGGTCCTCGCGGTTTACCTGGTCGACCAGCGCTTTCACGTCGGTGTCGGCCGGCAGGTACCCCCAGCGGATATCCTCGGTGAGGAACCAGGCATCGTGGCTCTTGAACGGATAGGACGCATGGTCCTTCCAGAACTTCATCTCGAGCCCGGTGGCAGTAGCGACGCGGCCGTTGCCGTAGTTGATGTCGCCCTTCAGGCGCCCCAGCACATCGGCCGGCGGCACGTTGAACCAGCCGCGCTTGCCTAGGATCGTCGCCAGCTCTTCCTTGTTGGCCATGTCGTCGGCCCACTGCGCCGCTTCCATCACCGCCATCAGGATGGCGCGGGTGGCGATCGGGTTGGCATCGATGAAATCGTTGCGGAGGCCAAGCGCCTTTTCCGGGTGGCCCTTCCACAGCTCGCCCGTCGATGCCGCGGTGAAGCCGATGCCCTGGTTGACCAGTTGCTCGTTCCACGGCTCGCCGACGCAGAACGCGTCCATGTTGCCGACCTTCATGTTCGCCACCATCTGCGGCGGCGGCACGGTGATGGTCGACACGTCGGTGTTCGGGTTGATGCCGCCGGCGGCGAGCCAGTAGCGGAGCCACAGGTCGTGCGTACCGCCCGGGAAGGTCATCGCCACCGTGACGTCCTTGCCCTCGGCCTTGCGCTTGGCAAACACGTCCTTCAGCGGCGAGGAGTCGAGGCCGACGCCGACATCCTTGTAGGCCTGCGACACCGAGATCGCCTGGCTGTCGAGATTGAGCCGGGCGACGATCGACATCGGCAGCGGTTGGTTGTTCTGCGTCACCTTGCCGGTGGAGATCAGGTAGGGCATCGGCGTCAGGATATGCGCACCGTCGATGCCGTTCGCTGCGCCGCCGAGCACCAGGTTATCGCGGGTGGCGCCCCAGCTGGCCTGCTTCAGCACCTCGACATCGGGCACGCCGTGCTTGGCGAACAGGCCCTTTTCCTTGGCGATGACCAACGCCGAAGCGTCAGTCAGTGCGATGAAGCCGAGCTTTGCGCCGGTCACTTCCGGGCCGGCGCCCTGGGCGAAGGCGCCCGAGGGGAACAGCGCCTTGGCGGCGACCAGCGTCGCTGCGGTGGCAGTGGTACCGGCAAGGAAGGCGCGCCGGCTGAGGAGGGAGGTGGTGGTCATTTTCTTCATCAAGTCTCTCCGTTGCTGCGATCTGCCGGCGCCCCGAAGTGCCCCTCGGCTCCCAAAACGAAAAAGCTGCCAGCAGGTCGTAGCGCTGGCCCGAAGACCAGTGAACGTTCCTGTTGGCAGCCTTGCCTGATTGGGAGCGCCCACCGTTGGACGCCGGATCATCGCGATTTGCGTGTCGGAGAATGTAATGCATGCGCCGTGCCAAACTGGCCGGATGGAATAAGATAAACTATTTCATGATGTTAGGCGGTTGATCAGAATTTGAGCAGACGGCGAATTTGCCTAATCTGAATCCACGTTGACCCACACAGATGAAATTATAGGCAATATCAGAATATGCCTAATAAGTGACCTTCGTACAAAACGGTCTCAGGAAAGGTGCGCCGAAGAGGAAATCACCCCGGCCGTTGGGCCTCGATATAGCTATCGATCTGCGCCGGATCGAACACCTCGCCATCGAAGAAACCATCGGGTCCGATGACCACGGTGCTGCTCGTCGCCGCCACCTCGGTTGGTCCCGCCAGCAGCCCCTCAACCTTGCTATCGCTCACCGGCACTGGCACCCCCAGCGGCGCCAGCGCCGAGCGGTACACATCCGGCCGGAACGTCATCGCGGCAGCCCGGGCCCGCTCCGGCGTGTGCTCGACTTCACCCCAGCGCACCATCTGGCTGTAGAACCACGCTGCATGGCTGGTCCAAGGGAAGTTTGCCGCCTTGGCATAAGGCACGAAATGGTCCGGCACGCTCGCCGTCACCCCGCCGCCGATATCGAGTTGTCCATTCAGCGCCGGCAGGATCAACTCCGCAGGTAGCCCCAGATAGTGCGGCGCCGACATGATCCCGGCGATCTCGGCATGGTTGGCACTCTCACCACACCACACCGCCGCATGGTGCACCGCCCGGATCAGCCCCGCGACGATCTCGCTATTAGCCTCGGCCCAATGCGCCCGCATTCCGATCACCTTGTCCGGGCTGCTGCGCCAGATCGAGGCCTTCACCGTCGCGACATGCGCGCCGGCGTTCTTCACTCCAACAGTGTTCCAAGGCTCGCCCACGCAATAGCCGTCGATTCCGCCCGACCCTAGCGCCTCCGGCAACAGAGGCGGCGGCAGCACCACGATCTCGATGTCGCGATCCGGCACGATGCCTTCAGCCATCAGCCAGTAGCGCAGCTCGTAATTGTGCGACGAGGTCTGGTGCACCACCCCGAACCGCAGCTTCCGCTCCGACGCCTCGACCACCCGCTTGAGCGCCGCCCCTACGGGCCCCGCCTCCAGCGTCGCCGGCGCCCCGGCATCCGCCATCCGCTTCCAAAGCTCGGCGCTCACCGTCACGCCATTATTGCCAAGCCCCAGCATCATCGGCGTGATCATCGGCACCGAGAGAGGATTGAGTCCCAGCGTCGCCGCGATCGGCATCGGTGCCAGCATCTGCGCGAAATCGAAATGCCCCAGTGCCGCCCGGTCGCGGATATTGGCCCACGAGGTTTCCTTGACCAGATGCAGGTCCAGCCCTTCGGCCGCCGCGAACCCTTTCTCCCGCGCCAGCACCAGCAGCACGCTATCGAGCAAGGGGAGGAAACCGGCAGAGAGGGGAATGAGCGACATGATTATTCCTCAGGGCCGAGCAAGCTGTCGGCCGTAACTGGCTCTGGGCGATATCGACGATCCGTCGGTTCTGGTTCATCGCGGTCTTTCGCAGCAGCGCATAGGCATTCGCCTCGGCGAGGCCCCTCGTCCGAAGCAGGATCGCCTTGGCCTGGTCGATGATCTTGCGATCCTCGAGTTCGCTACGCGCCTGCTCCAGTTCGCGCGTCAGCCGCGCGAAGGCGTTGAACCGGCTGACCGCCATGTCGAGAATCGGCTTCACCCGCTCCTTCTTCAGCCCGTCGACCACATAGGCCGAAACCCCCGCCTCCACCGCCGCCTCGATCGCCGAGGCGTCCGAACGGTCGACGAACATGGCGATCGGCTTCTTGAGCGCCCGGCTCAGTGAGAAGAAATGCTCCAGCCGATCGCGGTTGGGGTTCTCGAGATCGATCACCACCACATCGGGCATGTCGCGCTCGATCACCCGCGCCACTTCGTTGATCTCGTTGACCACCGTGACGCGCAAATGCCCCGCCTCGCGCAACCCGTCCTCGATGATCGAGGCACGGATGCGGTTCTCGTCGATGACCAGAATGGCGAGGTCCTGTACCTGCATGGGCTGACTTATCTGCCCGACACGACAAAGCGCAAGCGGCGCTCACGCAACCCTGCTGCGCGTCACCCTCATTCGATTTCTGAATTCCATTTGACTTAATAAATCAGACGGCACAATCTCAACTCCAGCCTAGGAGGGACGCCTTGGGTCTCAGGGGGACGAACCAGGAATTCGGACGGCCGTACAATCGGCGGATCGTCCTCGAAGCCATCCGCGCGACCGGCCCCACCACGCGTGGCCGCATTGCCGCGGAGGTCGGACTCACGGTGCAGACCGTCTCCACCATCATCCGCGAGCTCGAAGAGCAGGGTTACATCCTCTCGCTCAAGGAAGAACCGCGCGGTCGCGGCTTGCCGCCGACGACGCTGCGCATCAATCCCGAGGGCGGCTACGCCATCGGCGTCCACGTCACCCCGCTCGGCCTCGATGCCGCGCTGATCAACCTCGCCGGCGACGTTATCGGCAGCACGCATCGCGACGCCGCCCACACCACCCCCGACGAGGGTTTCACCCTCATCGGTGCCATGGTCGCCGAGCTCCGCGCACTGCGCCACGGCGTCCGCATGCTCGGCGTCGGCCTCGCCTTGCCCGGCCCTTTCGATGTCGAGTCGATGAGCTTCGTCGGCCCTACCACCATGGCCGGCTGGGGCAATGTGCGGCTGCGCGAGCGCCTCGCCGAAGTCACCGGCTTGCCGGCCTTCATCGAGGCCGACATGGCCGCCGCTGCGCATGGTGAACGGCTCTACGGCCACGGCGCCGCCTTCGCTAATTTCTACTACCTGTTCTTCGGCGTCGGCCTCGGCGGCATCATGGTGCACGAGGGCGTGGCGCAGCGCGGCGCCTGGGGCAATGCCGGCGAGATCGGCCATATCCCTGTGGTGCCCGATGGCGAGCTCTGTCCCTGCGGTAACAGCGGCTGCCTCGAGCGCTACGTCTCGCTTGAAGCCTTCGCCCGTCGCGGCCTCGGCGAGGCCGCCTACGCCGATGCCATCCGCCCGCAGCTGCGCGCCGCGCTGATCACCATCGAGAACCTGTTCGATCCCGAAACCGTGGTCCTCGGCGGACTCGCACCCGAGCCTCTAGCCGCCGAGCTGGCGCGAGCCGCCGCCGACCTGCCCAACTCGGTCTCGGCCCGCCGCGACCGCAAGGTGCCGCGCCTGATCGTCTCCAATGGTGGTCCGCACACCGTGCTGCGTGGCGCTGCGGCGCTCGCCGTCGCCGGCGTCCTCTCCCCCCGCTTCGGCCAGCTCTTCGCCCCCGGCCGCGACCAACTGAAGGGCCTTGCCGCATGAACGACATAGAGCCCAGTTTCGAGCCGCTCCTCGTCCTCGACGACATCAAGAAGAACTACGGCGCCATCGAAGCGCTGAAGGGCATCAGTTTTGCGATCGGCAAGGGCGAGGTCGTGGCGCTGCTCGGCGACAACGGCGCCGGCAAGTCGACATTGGTCAAGATCATCGCCGGCGGGCTCGAACCCACCTCCGGCAAGATGCTGTTCGAGGGCCGCGACTTCCTCGCCAGATCCCCCTCCGAGGCCAAGGCCGCCGGCATTGAGACCGTCTACCAGGACCTCTCGCTCGCCACCAATGTCGATGTCGTCGCCAACTTCTTCATGGGCCGCGAGATCACCAGGAAGGTGCTCGGCATCCCCGTGCTCGACGAAAAATCCATGGAGGCCGTCGTCGTCAAAGCCATGGCCAGCGCCGGCACGAAAATCCCGTCGCTCCGCACCAATGTCGAGCACCTGTCTGGCGGCCAGCGCCAGGCCATCGAGCTCAACCGCTTCGTGCATTGGGGCGGCAAGCTTGTGCTGCTCGATGAACCTTTTGCCGCCCTTGGCGTGGAACAAACGCGCCGCGGCCTCGAAATGATCAAGCGCATTGCCGCCCAGGGCATTGGCGTTGTCATCATCACCCATATTATGGCCCAGGCTTTCCAGGTGGCTGACCGCATCGTGGTCATCCGCCAGGGAAAAGTCGCGGGCGACGTCGCGGCGAAGAAGACCAGCCCCGACGAAGTCGTCCGCATGATCACCGGCGAAGCCCTCATTGCAGAATCGATGGCCGGCCCAGCCCAAGAAACGAGGCCGAACGGCCCATAAATAACCGACGACGATGAAACCAAGCAAAAGGAGACGTCCATGAATCGCATCCGCAGACTTCTGACCGCGTCCATCGCCCTCGCGGCGGTGGGATTGGTCAGCCCCGCCTTCGCCGAGTCGAAGGGCAAGATCTTCTACATGGTGCCGACCTTGCTGGACGAGTTCCAGACCGAGTCGGTTTCGGCCATCACCAAGTTCATGGCCGAT
>JBKJMF010000345.1:0-4386 GCA_046596525.1 Devosia sp.
GAGCACGGCGGCGAAGGCCACGAGCACGACGACTTCGACTCGTTCTCGGTGAAACTGGACGGCGTCACCAGCAAGGACCGCCTGCTCGCAACCATCGAGCGAACCATCCGTGCCCACGACGTGCTCCGTTTGAAGGGCTTCGCCGCCCTGCCGGGCTCCCCGGCCCGCCTCGCGATCCAGGCGGTCGGGCCGCGCGTCTCCGCCTATTTCGATCGGCCGTGGAAGCCGGGCGAGGCGCGCCAGACCGCGCTGGTGGTGATCGGTGAATCGCCGCTCGACCATGCGGCGATAACCGCCAGCCTCCAGGGCGCCGTCGCCGCGGTGGCCTAGGACGCCGCTACAACCTGTCGCGCGGGCCGAACAGTTTCGGCTCGCAGCGGCAGCCCGAACAGCGGGCGCAGCGGCGGCACGCGCTTGATCGCCTCGGTCAGCACCACGCAGCCGCCAATTGTCGCGACGACGATGATGCCTGCCTCCAGCCACACCGGCAGCAGCAGGCCGCCCACCCAGAACCCCACAGCCACGATGAGGGTCTGATGCAGGACGTAGTACGGGAACACCGCCTCGGTGAGAAACCGCAGCACCGGTCCGCTGCGGTTGAGGTAGCGCTGCGCCAGCCCCAGCATCGCAACGATCGCGGCCCACATGAACACCGTTCGCACCACTGTCATCGCCGCAGAGAGGCCCTGATCCGCTCGCACCACGCTCCAGTTCAACCGCGCCACCGCCAGCACCAGCAGCAACCCCAGCGCCGCGACAATTGCCGAGCCGAGATGCCGCTGCACCGCACCCCAGAACCCCGGGCTCTTCGCCGCAAACCAGCCGATCAGCACGATGCTGAACAGCTCCGCATGGTTGGCCCAGTCATCGTAGAAGGCATGCGTCGAAGGGAAATGCGGCGCCAGCGCCCACTCGTAGAGCAGGAACGGCAGCACCGGCACCAGCAACAACCGCCAGCCGAATGCCCCAAGCCCAAGCCACCCGAACAGCGCCTCCGCCGCCCCCTCGAGCCGGCGCAGCAGTGGCAACAGCGCAACCACGGCCAGCGTGTAAGCGAGGATATACACCACGTACCACAGGTGGTTCCAGGTCGGCGTCAGGATCGAGAATTCCATGTCGAAGTCGAGATACTGTCCGTAGAACCCCCAGAAGTCCGGCCCCGTCTCGCCCTTGGTGTAGAGCTCGAAATAGGCCTGCGGCGCGCACACCACCAGCATGCCGAAAACGATCGGCACGAACAGCCGCAGGAAGCGCCGCGGCGCGAACTGGCGCAATCGGCTCTTGTCGATGGCGAAGCGCAGCGCGATGCCCGAGATCAGGAACAGCAGCGGCAACCGCCACGGGTTGATCAGCGCCATCACCGGTTCCAGCCACGGCCCGGCATGCGGGCTTTTCACGTGCCAGCCCCACGTCACGTAGAACATGCCGATGTGGTAGAAGATCAACAAACCGAAGGCGATGATGCGCAGCCAGTCGAGATCGTAGCGGCGCTCCGGGTTAACGGCGGGAAGGGTCTCTGCTGACATGATGGCTCCAACCTCTGTGACCATGACGAGGCTTCGAGAGCTAGGGCAGGGCGCTGCCTCGCCCAATCGCGCCGGTGCGAACGGCGCCCCGGCGGGACGAGCGGCGACGCTCGCGGATCAGCGCGTGACCAGCGGCGGCCATCGGGTGACCAATGGCGACTGATCTCGCTTCCAACCGGGTAGGTTTGGACGAAGCCGCGCTGGAGCGCCGCGTCGCGCGCCGCGTCTTCCTCATCATGACGCTGTTCCTAGTCGCCATCGGCGTGCTCAACGCCTTCGGCATCCTCACCGAGGCTCAGCGCGAAGGCCGAGTGCTCGATCCGCGTGTGCCGTTCATCCTCGAACTCACCAGCGTTCTCGCCATGGTGGCGCTGGCGCCGCTGGTCATCCTGTTCGAGCGCCGCGTCCCCTTCACCGCCGAAACCTGGCGCTCGGCCCTCCTCTGGCACGCGCTCGGCAGCGTCGTGTTCTCGCTGCTGCACGTTGGGCTGTTCATCGTGCTGCGCAGCGCCACCTACGCGCTGGTCCTCGGCACCAGCTACAGCTTCTTCACCGACGCCCCGACCGACCTGCTTTACGAATACCGCAAGGACATCTTCCCCTATGCCGTCCTGATCTTGATGCTCGGCCTGCAGCGCAGCCTCGAGGAGCATCGCCGCGAAGCCGAAGCCGCTCGCGCCGACGCGCGCCAGACCGGCAAGCTCACCCTCAAGGCCGGTGGCCGCACCATATTCCTCGATGCCGCCTCGCTCGATTGGGCCAGCGCCGCCGGCAACTATGTCGAGATCCGCGCCAACGGCGCCACCCACCTCGCCCGCATCAGCCTCTCGGCACTCGAACAGCTGCTGAGCGATGCCGGCGTCGACGTCGCCCGCGTCCACCGCTCGCACATCGTCAACCGCGCCAAGGTCCGCGAGATCGCCCCTGTCCGCGACGGCGATTTCAAAATCCGCATGGCCGACGGCTCCGAACTCCGCGGCTCCCGCCGCTACCGCACCTCGTTGCCCGCATGATGCACCTGCTCTCCGCCCAGGCCGGCGCCCTGCAACAGGAAGGCGAGGCCATCGACCTCGCCCAGTCCCCGGCGCCAATCATCTTCGCCTCCGCCGCCGACAGCGAACTGATGATGCTCGCCGGCGCCGCCGACCGCGCCGGCACCGACGACCTCCGCTTGGCCAACCTCCTGCGCCTCAGCCACAACCTCTCGGTCGATCTCTGGCTCGACCAGACCGTCCGGCACGCCAAGCTCGTCGTCGTCCGCCTCCTCGGCGGCCCGGCCTACTGGCAATACGGCGTCGACGAACTCACCGCGCTGGCCCTCAGCGGCAAGATCCAGCTGGCCCTCCTCCCCGGCGACGCCAATCCCGACCCAATCCTGCAACAGCGCTCCACCATCCACCCCGACGACTGGACCAAACTCCACGCCCTCTTCACCGCCGGCGGCCCCGAAAACGCCGACGCTCTTCTTGTGGCGTTCGCCCAAATCTCCCAGTCGTCACCCTCCCCCTCGCGGGGAGGGATCAAGGGTTGGGGGAGCCACACGCTCGATGCCCGCGTTGCACCCAAACCCTTCCACCGCTTCGGCCTCTGGCACCCCACCCACGGCATGGTGGACGACCTCCCCGTCTCGCCCAACCCGAACATCCCCATCCTGTTCTACCGCGCCGCTCTCGAAGGCGCCGGCACCGCCACGCTCGAAGCCCTGATCGCCGAACTCGAAGCGCAGTCCCTCAACCCCATCCCCATCGTCGTCTCGACGCTGAAGGAAGCCGCCTGCATCCGCTTCGTGCAATCGGCCTTCGCCGCCTACCCGCCCAGCGCCATCCTCAACCTCACCGGCTTCGCCCTCGGCCTCGATGGCCTCGACGCGAAGCAGAACCCCTTCGCCGGCACCGACGCCCCCGTGATCCAGCTGATCCAGGGCGGCCGCCCGGAAAGCCAATGGGCTGACGACAGCCAGGGCCTCACGGCCAAAGACCTCGCCATGCAGGTGGTCCTGCCGGAACTCGACGGCCGCATCGGCATGCTGCTAGTCGGCCACAAGCACGACGCCGTCTGGCACCCCCGCACCCAGTGCCCGCTCTCGGCCTACGCCCCGGACCCCGACGGCATCCGCCGCGCCGTGACGCTGGCGAAGAACTGGAGCACCCTCCGCGCCACCCCGCGCCCGGACCGCCACGTTGCCCTCGTTCTCGCCAACTACCCCATCCGCGACGGCCGCCTCGCCAACGGTGTCGGCTACGACGCCCCGCAGTCGACGGTGGAGATTTTGCGGGCGCTGGAGGGGGCAGGGTACATGGCCACCCCCCTCCCAACCTCCCCCGCAAGGGGGGAGGTGTCCGCCGGTGATCTTGAGCAGATCGAGCCACAAACTCGATCGGCACCTCTCCCCTCTGCGGGGGAGGATGGGTGGGGGGGAGCCAGTGGCAACGATTTGATTGCCTTGCTCCAATCCGGCTCCACCAACGCCCATCCGAACCGCGGCACCGGCATCCCGTTTCCCGTGAATCGCTACCGCGAGCTGTTCGCCACGCTCCCCACAAAAATCCAGTCCGAAGTCACCACCCGCTGGGGCGATCCCACGTCCGATCCCTTCGTCCGCGGCGACGGCGCTAGATGCGCCTTCCACCTCCCGGCCCTCCGCTTCGGCAACCTCACCGTCCTGCTCCAGCCCGCCCGCGGCTATCACCTCGACGAAACCGCCAGCTACCACGACCCCGACCTCGTCCCCCCGCACGGCTACCTCGCTGCCTATCTCTGGCTGCGCCACGAGTTCGCCGCCCACGCCGTCATCCACAACGGCAAGCACGGCAATCTCGAATGGCTCCCCGGCAAGGCCACTGCACTCGATGCGGCCTCG
>JBKJMF010000534.1:0-5598 GCA_046596525.1 Devosia sp.
GGTCTGGTGCTGTTTTCGCGCATCGAGACCGACCAGCACCTGAGCCATATCTTGTTCGGCGACATGCTCGGCGTCACCTGGCAGGACTTGATCGAGACCGCCGTCATCGCGTTCGGCACCCTCGTCATTGTCCTCGCCAAACGCCGCGACTTCCTGCTCTATGCCTTTGATCCACAACACGCCCGCGCCATCGGCCTCCCCGTGAAACTGCTGCACTACGGCCTCCTGGCGCTGCTCTCGATCACCATTGTCGCCTCGCTGAAAGCCGTCGGCATCATCCTCGTCGTCGCCATGCTGATCGCCCCCGGCGCCATCGGCTTCCTGCTGGCCAAGCGCTTCGAGACGATGCTCGCCATCGCCATGAGTGTCGCCATCGCCTCGGGCGTGCTCGGCACGCTGATCAGCTTCAGCATCAACGGCGCGACGGGGCCCTGCATCGTGCTGATCCAGGCGGCGGTGTTTCTGCTGGCGCTGTTGTTTGCGCCGGGGAGTGGGATGCTGCGGAAGCGGGTGGCGGCTTGACCGACGCATAACCAATGCGCATATTTATGCGCACTACCCGTGGTGGGGCCACCGTGGCAAGGAGCTGCGTATGTCGACCGTTCGTCGTTCTGCCAATCTTTCGATCGATGCTGACGTGCTTGAGGAGGCGCGCGCCTTGAACGTCAATCTATCCAGGGCCGCCCAGGACGGCATCCGACACGCTGTCGCCTTGGAGAAGGCGCGAAAGTGGAAAGAGGAGAATGCCGACGCCATTCGCAGTTCCAACGAGTATGTCGAGAAGTACGGGCTGCCACTTGAGAAATACCGGATGTTCTGATGGCGACATTCGACATCTATCGAAACGACCGTGGGTACCTGCTCGACGTTCAGTCGGACCTGCTCGATGGGCTAAATACCGTTCTTGTCGTGCCGCTTATGCCGCTCGACATCGCGCCAACGCCGATCGGGCGTCTCAACCCTGTGCTTGAAGTCGCCGGAGACCGATACTCCATGGTAACACAGTACATGGCCGCGACGCCGATGAATGCCCTGGGGCGCCCCGTCGGAAATCTCAAGTTCACCAGCTACGACAAGATCAAAGCCGCGATCGATATGATCTTCCTCGGCTTCTAGTCCCGAACCGCCATCTCGGTCACCACGCTCTTCGACAGCTGCCGCTCGCGCAGCCAGATGTAGAGGCCGGAGGCGATGACGATCGGGGCGCCGATGAAGATCCACATGTCCGGCGGCTGGTTGAAGATCAGCCAGCTCGAAGCGGTGAGGTAGACGATCAGCGAATAGTTGAACGGCGCCAGCACCGAGGCCGGGGCCATGCGATGCGCCACGGTGATCGCCTGATGGCCGATCAGCGCGGCGGCGCCGATCAGGATGAAGGGGATCCAGGTCTCCGGTCCGGTTGGCCAGGTCCAAGCACCGAAGGCAAACGGGATGAGGCAGAGCGTTGCGACGCCCGCCGCGAAGAACTGCTGCGTGGTGGTCGAATCCACGCCGGCGAGCTTCCGCGTCAGCAGGAAATAGAACGCGGTGAAGATCACCCCGAGCAGGGACAGCAGCATGGCCGGGTGGAACGCATCGGTGCCGGGGCGGACGATGATCAGCACGCCGACGAAGCCCACCAGAATGGCCAGCCAGCGCCGCCAGCCGACCTGCTCGCCCAGCATCGGAATCGAGAGGGCGCAGAGGATCAGCGGCATGGTGAAGCCGATCGATGCGGTGATGGTCAGCGGTATGTAGGTGATGGCAACGAAATTGCAGATCGTCGAGCCGAGCAGGCACAGCCCGCGGATGACTTCGATCCAGGGGCGCCTGGTCTGAACCAGTGCCCTGCCCTGCCGCGGGGCGAACAGCGCCAGCACCAGCACGAACTGCCCGAGGTAGCGCACGAACACCACCTCCATCGGCGGCAGGCCGTGCAGCATCAGCCATTTGGCGCAGCTGTCGATGACGCAGAAACAGAAGTAGCCGAACAGCACCAGGCCGATGCCGAGCAGCCGCCGCTCTTCGATGGGTTTGATCGCCGAGGCCACCGCTCAGTCCTCCACCGGCGCGACGGTGACGGGGCGATGCAGCTGGCGCTCGCGGAACCAGATGTAGACCCCCGACCCGATGATGATCGGCGCGCCGACATAGAACCAGATATCCGGCGGTTCGGCGAAGATCAGCCAGCTCGCCAGTGCCAGCAGCAGCAGTTCGGTGTAGCTGAACGGCGCCAGCGCCGATGGCGGGGCGAAGCGGTGGGCGATGGTGTTGAGCTGGTGGGCAATCATCCCGGTGACGCCGATGGCGATGAAGGCGAACCAGCCTGGCCCGGTGCTTGGCCAGACCCAGCCGGTGAAGGCGAACGGCGTGATGCAGGTCAGCGCGATCAGCCCCGAATAGACCTGCTGGGTCGCGGCGGAATCGACGCCGGCGAGCTTGCGGGTGATGATGCTGTAGAAGGCTGCCGACAGCGCGCCGGCGAGGCAGATCAGCGAGGCCGGATGGAAGGCCTCGGTGCCGGGCCGCACGATGATCAGGATGCCGACAAAGCCCGCCCCCACCGCGGCCCAGCGGCGCCAGCCGATGGTCTCGCCGAGCAACGGGCCGGAGAGAGCGGTCACCATCAGGGGCATGGTGAACATCAGCGCCCCGGTCACCGTCAGCGGCAGGAAGCGCATGGCGAGGAAATTGGCCCCAGTCACGCCGAGCAGGCACAGCCCGCGCAGCAGCTGCAGCTTCCAGTTCCGCGTGACGAACAGCCCCCGCTGCACCGGCGCAAACAGCGCGATCGCCAGCGCCACATGGATGGCATAGCGCACGAAGACGATCTCGGTCAGGGGGATGCCGATGACGGTGAGATACTTGGCGGAGGTATCGAGCGTGGCAAAGAACAGCTGCGAGAACAGCAGGATGCCGATGCCGAAATTGCGGCGCTCCTCGACGGGGGCGATGGTGGAAGTCATGGGCTGGTCCGAAGGCCGCGCGGGGTGCGGGCGGCTGGCCCACCAAAAGGCGCGCCGCGCCGGGCTGTCAATGCCGCGGCGGCGCCAAACGGTTCACCGCGACGAAAGTATGTCGTTCAGGCCGCCCTAGCAGCGCGTCGCACAACATCCGTAACCCCCGAACGGGATCACGCTGTTTGCTCACTTCGTGCGAACTCTAGGCGTGCAAGTTCGACCTGTCCCGCCAACTGTCCGATCAGGACAGCGCCCGTCAACTCCTGGGCTCTCCGGTGGCTCAGTCGTTGAGTGTTCGGCAAGTTCGACGTTGCGACAACATAGAACTGCCATTGAGCGGGATCGCGGTGGTCGGCGGTAGCGTCCACGACCGGGTGGTACCCGAACACGTAGATGTCGGCGTTTCTCCCAATGCCTGGGATCCAGGTCGCGCCATCTTTCCAGCGTCCGGTCCGGACTTTGATGTCCCAAGACGGAACGGACGGGTTAGCCGATATCCACGTTTGCCTCAGTGCGGTCTGCTTGACCTCCAGCCTTGCTCCATCGCGGTGCTCAAAATCGTGCGACGCATAGTCAGAGGAGCACCATATCCATTCTGGCAGGGTCGTAGCGATCATTGCCTCGACCAACACCGACCGAAAGACGTTCGTCACAAGTGGCGAATTGAATGTTCGCTCACTTGCCAGCGCGACGACTTGTGCAGGTGTTGCCACGTGCTCCCTCCGATCCCCTAATACGTCTCGCGCAGGTGGCTGAGCTTCAGCCCCTTGGCCAGCGCGTCCTTGGTCACCGTCGCCCCGTGCCGCGGTGTGAAGCTCAGCTTCACTTCGCGGCCGGGCAGCAGGGTCACGGCGTTGTCGGAGAAGTAGCCCGGGACATCGACAGTCGCCGTGACGAACACCGCCGGCTTGTCGGCGGTGAGCGTCAGCACCGGCGCCTTGTCGCCGCCCGACCAGCTGGCCTTCACCTTGGCCTCGGCCAGGTCGTAGGCCTTGTAGGCCTTGGGGAAGTAGTCGTTCTCGCCCAGGAGCTTGCCGTCCTCGGCGGTCCAGGCGAAGAACAGGAACTCGTTCGGACCGAGGTCCGAAAGCTTCAGCTTGGTCGCGACCACTGCCCTGTCGGGGTTGGTCTTGACCTTCGCCGTGGCGATCACTCGAGCTTTGCCGTTGGCGTCCACCGCGTGGACTTCCACAGCGATTTCAACCTTCTCGGCGGTATCGTTGATGGCTTTTAGGAGGATGGTGTCGCCATCCGGCACGGCCACGACGTTGATGGGATTGAAGAAGCGCTTCGCCATATAGTGCAGCAGCTTCCACTGCCCGCCGTAATCGAGGCTCGACCAGCTGGCCACCGGGTAGACGTCGTTGATCTGCCAGTACAGCGTGCCCATGCAGCGCGGCTTGGTCGAGCGCCAGTATTCGATGGCGGTCTTGATGGCGAGCCCCTGCTGGACCTGGCTCAGGAACACCATCTGCTCGAAATTGGACGGGAAGCGGAAGTAGCGCGTCATCGTTTCGAGGATGCGCGAGTTGCCGCCGGTGTTGCGTTGGTGGGCTTCCATCACCGGCGAGGTCGGGTTGCGATCCGCGGCGGTGGTGAAGGTCTCGATGACATTCATCGAGGTGAAGCTCTGGAAGCCGAACTCCGAGGCGAAGCGCGGGTTGACGTCGCGATAGGCGGAGAAGTCCTTGGCCGAGTGCCAGACGCTCCAGTAGTGCGTGTCGCCGCGCGTATCCATCAGCCAGCCGTCGGAATAGTCCATGTAACCCAGCGACGGCGAGGATGGCCAGAAGCGGCGGCTGGGGTCCTCGTCCTCGACGATGTACCCGAGCATCGAGTTCAGCCGGTCGTAATTGGCGACATAGCGCTCCGGCGCCGCCTTGGTCTCGGGATACCAGTGCAGCGAGCCGATCACCTCGTTGTCGCCGCACCACAGCGCGATCGAGGCATGGTGGCTGAGGCGGCGGATCTGCTGGGTGATCTCGGTGCGCACGTCGGCGAGGAAGGCGCGATCACTGGGGTAGCTCATGCAGGCAAACATGAAGTCGTGCCAGATGAGAATGCCGAGCTCGTCGCACATCTGGTAGAAATAGTCCGGCTCGTACTGCCCGCCGCCCCAGATGCGGAGCATGTTCATGTTAACGGCCTTGGCGCTCTCGAGCAGGTCGCGAACGGTATCAGGCGTGATGCGCGAGGGGATGGCGTCGGCGGGGATCCAGTTGGCGCCGAACATCGAGATGTCGCGGCCGTTGATCCGCACTTTGAAGGTGTGGTCGATCTCGTCCTTCTCGACCAGCCATTCGAGCTTCCGCAGACCCAACTTGCGCTTGGTCACCTCGCCGTCGAGCGTGCTCCAGAGCTCATAGAGCGGCTGCTCGCCCTGCCCGTTCGGCCACCACAGCTTTGGGTTCTTGATGGTGACATTGTGGGTGAAGACGTTCTCGCCCGGACGCACCACCACCTTGTCGGCGAGCTTCTGGCCGTCGACCTCGTGCATCAGCTCGACCGAGCCCTCGGCGAAGGCGAAAACCCGAGTCTTGATCGACAGTTCGACGGACTTCTTGCCATGCGACTGCTCGACAGTGACGCTCTCCTGGCGGGCGAGGCGCGAGCGGCGGATCGCCATCTTGCCGTAGACGCCGGTCGGCATCAGGCAGAT
>JBKJMF010000234.1:0-2850 GCA_046596525.1 Devosia sp.
GACCCGTGGGTCGGATATTTCGAGCTGACCCAGTCGATCACCAAGGGCATGGTGGAAGCGGTTGCGGGGCCGCTGAAGGATTTGAAGCTCTGATCTTGGGTCACTGAGTATCCCTCAACCACCGGCCGTCATCCCGGCGAAAGCCGGGACCCACCGCTCGGACGGCTGGTCTTGCTGTCGACCGCGCCGGTCCATCACGGCAAGGTCGGCGAGATATGCAGATTTGGGGCGCTTAGCGCACTGGGTCCCGGCTTTCGCCGGGATGACGGCCGGTGAGTGTCGGCCTGACGGGGCGGCAAAGCGCCCACCGTGGTCAAACCCAGCCCTGCAATTCCTTCCGTACCACGCTCTCCAGCATAGCCATCCCCAGCTCCCCATCATTGAGGCACGGGATGTACGCGTACCGCTCGCCGCCGGCGTGCTCGAACTGCTCGCGGCCGGTGATGGCAATCTCTTCCAGCGTCTCGATGCAATCGGCCGAGAACGCCGGGGCTACGACGGCGACACGCTTCACGCCCTGCCCCGGCAGCGCCATCAGCGTTGCGTCGGTATAGGGCTCGAGCCACTTAGTCGGTCCGAACCGGCTCTGGAACGTCACCTTCAGCTTTTCCTCGGACCAGCCCAGGTGCTCGCGCACCAGGCGCGTCGTCTTGAAGCATTGGCAGTGGTAGGGGTCGCCCTTCTCGAGGTACTCGACCGGCATGCCGTGGTACGAGGTGAGGATCAGGTCGGGGGTGAAATCCAGCGCTGCGACACCGTCGGCGATGCTCTGCGCCAGCGCTTCGATGTAGACCTGCTCATCGAAATACGCTGGGAGCGTGCGGATCGCCGGCTGCCACCGCATGGTCTTCAGCGCGTCGAACGCCTTGTCGTTGGCGGTTGCCGTCGTGGTGGCCGAGTACTGCGGATAGAGCGGCGCCAACAAGATCTTCTGGCATCCGGCGGCCTGCAGCGCGTCGATGCCCGACTTGGTCGAGGGGTTGCCATAGCGCATGGCGAACTCGACGACGATGTCCTTGCCGAGCCGCTCCTGCAGGTTCCTCGCCTGACGCCGGGTGATAACGCGGAGCGGGCTCTCGTTCATCTCCTTGTCCCAGATGCGCGCGTAGTTCGCGCCGCTTTTCTGCGGCCGGGTCGAGAGGATGACGCCCTGCAGCACCGGCTGCCATATCCACGGCGACGCCTCGATGACGCGCCTGTCGGACAGGAATTCACTGAGGTATCGGCGCACCGACCAGTAGTCGGTGCCATCAGGGGTGCCCAGGTTGAGCAGGAGCACCCCAACCTTCGGTGTCGTGATCGGGGGATGGCCGGCGGGAAGTCCGGTTGCCATTGGCTGGCCTGTTTTTGGAAACGTTCTAGTTGGCGGGCAACATAGTCAGCGATGCCCCGAACACAAGTGCAAGGGTGTCGCGGCAGGCTCAGAAACTGGCGAGCAGCAGCACCGCGCCGAACGCAAACACCACCAGCGCGCCGGCCAGTTCGGCCCACCACACCAGCCGGCTGCCGAGCTTGCCTTCAGCGCCGAGATAGCGCGTCGCAAGGCCTTTGGCGCCGACCGCCAGCACCGCCAGTGCGGACACGGTGATCGCCGTGCCCAGCCCCATAAGGAACACCGCCGCAATACCGGCCAGCAAGATGCCCTGGCTGAGCGCGAAGACCAGCACCACCAAGGCGCCGGAGCACGGCCGCAACCCTACGCCGAGCACTACGCCAAGCTGCTCGCGCCAGTCGCCGCCGGTCTGTTCCGGCGTCACCACGTGATGATGGCCATGGTCATGCTCATGCTCATGGTCGTGATCGCCATGGTCGTGGCCGTAATGCGCGTCGCCCGGCACCCTGCCATAGGCATCGAGCGCCGGTCCACCAGCCGGCTGCAAGGTCGAACGGAAGGAAAAGTTCTGGCCGCGCTCATTGAGCAACGCATGCTTGGGCGCTTCGTCGGCATGGAGGTGCTGATGCGCCTTGGTCGCAAGGTCCGGCCCATGATCGTGCGAATGGCCGCCCCAACCGAACAGCTTTCGCGCGATCAGCCACAGCCCCAGCAGCGCCACCAACCCATACGAGGCCTTCTCGATCCAGCCCACCGCCGTGCCCATGGCGACGCTCGAGAGGCCGAGGATGGCCGCGGCCACGCCGACGAACACCACCGCCACCAGCGACTGCATCATCGCCGCGGCAAAGCTGAGGCCGATGCCGCGCCGCACCTGCCGCTCGTTGGCCAGCATGTACGATCCGATCACCACCTTGCCGTGCCCTGGGCCGGCCGCGTGGAACACGCCATAGAGGAAGCTCAGCCCGCCCAGCACCCAGAAGGCGGTGTAATCAGTCTTCAGCTTGCCCAGTGCCGCGGTCAGCGCCTGGTAAAAATCGGACTGCATCTGCGACACCCAGCCGAGAAATCCGGTCTTGGGCAGCTTGAACCCCGGCTCGGGCGGCGGGCCACCGAACGGCAGCGCCGGCTTCGCCTCGGCGACCTGTGTCACTGCCTCGAGCGCCGTGCTCGCGGCGGCCGGCGCTGAGGCGCCCGAGCAATCGACGACGATGGCGCCCTGCGAGCCGCGCACCGCCGCTTCGAGCTCGGGCGGCAGCTTGGTCACGTCGGACGGCAGGTCGAACAATCGCGCCTGCAGGTCGGGCGACAGCTCGCGCGGCGGCTCCATGTGCACCGCACAACCGGCCGGAGCGTTCTCGAGCGTGATGTCGGCGGGGGCGTGGAAGGTGATCGCCACATAGTACTCGGGATCGGCAACGGCGATTTCGAGCTTGTTCTTGATCCGGTACGGCGCCTGCGGCTCGATGCCGAAACTCAGCGTCGAGCGGTTGTCCGCGAACACGAACTTGGCATCG
>JBKJMF010000461.1:0-3407 GCA_046596525.1 Devosia sp.
CGTGAGCAACCGCCCCCGCGTTCGTGCCCCCTCTGTCCGCTAACCTGAGAGATTTCCTCGCCGCCTATGGGCGAGTTGCTCCTTCGGTGGGGTGTGGTCACCCGCTTTCCAGAGTGCGGCCCTTGCGGACCGACTTTTCCAGGCAAGCTCTTATCCGAAAAGTCTTGCAACTTATCGCGAGCATGCCACGTGACTGCGGTCCGGTTGCCTGAGAGTTTCCGGGGCGGTTGCTCCTTCGGCGTCGGCGCTGGGCCGAACTCTCCCGCAGTCAAATAAAGCTAAGCCGGGTTTACAGAGCGGAGTCAATCCGCCCCTGTCCAGCTATACAATTCGTCAGCTGTCGAAGCCGACCCAGATGACGATCTGCTCGCCGCCAGTGTAGGGAATGGCGACGTTCTCGACCACCTTCACGAACTCTTCGGACTGGTTCGGCGGGGTGATGGTAACGGGGATCTCGTAGCGCTCGGAGAACAGCGGCACGTCGTCGCGTTCCACCGCGAAGCGCACCGGCACGTTAACGTTGGTCTGGTTGCCGGCAGGCCCGAGCAGTAGCCGCCCGACAATGCCCATCTTCACGGTGATCAGCCCGTTCGACACCACGCAGTTGCGCGACTGCTTCTCGATCACCGCCTGATAGTTCAGCGACTTGGCATCGCCGACCTTGCCCTTGCCGTAATAGAACAGCGCCTCGCCGCCGAGCCGCACCTTGATCGGCGGGCATTCGGTGGCAATGGCCGGCAACGCATTGGTGCTGGCGGTCGCCAGTTCCTGCTGCGTCGGGTTGGCGCTCTGCATGGCGGATGGTCCGCTCGCAGCGGGCGCGAACATGTTGCCCATCGAGCAGGCCGAGAGGGCGAGCGCTACCGCGCCCACCGAAACGAGCCGTACGCCCTGCGTGGCCGCCAATTCAACAAACCCCATACGACTGCTCCTCATGCACTCACACGCGACGCTTCGAGAGCCAGCAGCACCGCCGGCGCGCCGCTGACGGTCACTCCTGACACATCCTGCACGAAGAGGTCCTTAACGACGCCGTTCTCGATGATCATGGCGAAGCGTGCGAAGCGCTTGCCTAGATCGTTGGATTGCTTCACCAGCCCCAGCGCATCGGCCAGGTTGCCATGCGCGTCGGCGATGAACTCGACCTTGCCGAGCGCTTCGGAGCGCTCCCCCCAGGCCTTCGTCACATGGTGGTCATTGACCGTGCCGCAGACGACCTTGTCGACGCCGAGCGCCTTGAATTTCGCGGTGTTGGCGACAAATCCCGGCAGATGCGAAGTGTCGCACGTCGGGGTGAAAGCGCCCGGTACGCCGAAAAACACCACGGTGCCTGTCCCCAGGACGGCATCGGACGTGGTGTCGACAGTATCGCCGCTGCCCACGAGCTTGATCGGGACGGACGGAATCGTGTCGCCGCGCTGGATCGTCATCTAGTTGCTCGCTCCCATGCCAACTCCGACCACCCGTTTCCGGGCGCGACGGACCTTAGATCAGTCGCCCGCCGCCGTCGACCCGGCAGACGAAATCCGCCGCTCGACCGAGAACGGACCCATTTCGGTCATGAATGTGAGCCGGACGGGCATGCCCTCCACGTCGCGGCTACTTTCTCCCCCGAGCAGCGGCAGGAGCACTAGTTTTCCATCCGGGCTTTTTTGCGGCGCACCAAAGAGTTGCCCACCCTCGCCGGCATCGGCGATGAGCGACAGCGGGTCGATCTTCGAGCCGTCGAGCTGCACCGCCAGGGCCTCTGCCGACACATCAAGACCGACCCAGGCGATCGGGTCGCCGGGGTCCTCCCACGGCATCGGCGTCAGCGCCAAAGCTTGGGCGATGCGCAGTCCCTGCGCCCGGTCGGGAGCGGCAAAGCTCAACGGCAGCGTAAAGGCAGCCGTCACCGGCACGCAGATGTCCGAGCACACGCCCATCACTACCTGCAGCTTCAGGTCTGCAGTGTCGCCGTAGAGCTTCAGCTCCACCGGCAGCACGGTCGGGCCGCGATAGACGAAGTCGACATAGCCGGTCTTGGTCTCGAGCAACGGGAACGGCCACTGCACTTCGTGGCCTGTTACGCCGCTCGAACCGGCAAAATCGAACTGGGTCGGAATGCCGGTCTCGCCGGGCACACGCCAGTAGGTGTTGGTCGCCATCGGCATGTCGATCTCGAGCGCCACCATGGTGGTGTTGCCCGGTTTCAGCACATCGGACGAGATCAGTCGCACGCGGGCGCCGGGCGCCACCTCCTGCCACGGGGTTTCGGCCGCCGTGGCGGGAAGGCTGCAGGCGAGGATAAGCAGAACTGCCGGTATGCGCATGGGTTTCCCGATAGCCGAGCGCACCCTAAATGGAAAGGCGGATCAGGTCTTCGTGAAGCTAGGCAGAATGGCCGGGCCGGGTCTAGACTAGTCCGATCCGGCGCTGCCGGTGCCAGGAGATGTTGGATATGGAGTCGCTCAGGGGCCAGTTTCTCGTCGCCATGCCCGAGATGGGCGACGACCGATTCCACGAGACCGTCATCTATCTGGTCGGGCACGGCGACGAAGGCGCGATGGGCCTCGTGATCAACCAAAGCCTCGAGGACATGCGATTCGCCGATATTCTCGAAGAGCTGCAGCTCGGCGAGAAAGACGAGTTGATCCAGCTCCCCGATCAGGTCCGCAACCGCAAGGTGTTGCGTGGCGGCCCGGTGCAGAAGAGCCGCGGCTTCGTGCTGCACTCGTCGGACTATTTCCGCGTCGGCAACTCCTACGAAGTCACCGACGACATCTGCCTCACCGCGACGCTTGATATCCTCAAGGCCATGGCCTTCAAGAACTCCCCCAGCGAAGCCCTGTTCGCGCTGGGCTATTGCGGCTGGAGCCCCGGCCAGCTGGAGAACGAAATTCAGGGCAATGGCTGGCTGACGGTGCCGTTTTCGCGCGAACTGCTGTTCGGGTTGCCGATCGAGAACCGCTACGATGCAGCGCTGGCGAGCCTCGGGATCACCCGGGCGACGCTGAGCGCGACGGCGGGACACGGGTAGCCCACAGCGCAGCGCCCCGCACTCGATGCCCATCTCCCCCTTTGGCGGGGGAGAATGGAATTTCTTGGGCTTAGCCCTTCGCTAAGCCTTAGAAATTCCAAGAGGGGGGGTGCGGAGCCAGCGTGCCCCCCATCGACCCCCTCTCTTGCGAAATCTAAGGCTTAGCGAATGGCTAAGCCCAAGATTTCGCTTTCTCCCCCGCCTAGGGGGAGATGAGATCGAGTGCTCTGCAAAGAATTTGTCCCCCCACTCCGCCCCCATGCGATTCTCCCCCCCGTCCGCTGCACCGAAGCGAGATCATGACGAGTGGTTGGTGCGGTGGAGACCGGGTGAGCTGCGGGTCGCTGCAGTTCAGGCGGAAACCATCACGGCAAGGACCGGTTCGCCG
>JBKJMF010000268.1:0-22657 GCA_046596525.1 Devosia sp.
CCAAGCGGCTGACGGTGTTTCGCGGCTTGGTCGACTCCATCCAGTCGTCGAGCCCTTTCCGCGAGGCCAGCACCACCTTCTCCTTCCGCGCCTTCACCGCCGCCATGTCGACGCTCACCGGCCCGGTCGAAACCCCGAAATCCGCCGCCCGCCGTGCAAGCCAAGCCACCCGCGCGCTCGCCACCAGCGTCTTGGTCGGCTGGCATCCATCATTGACGCAGGTGCCGCCCATGAACCGCCGCTCGATCAGCGCCACCCGCTGCCCGGCATCGGCCAGCCGCGCCGCCAGAAACGGCCCCGCCTGTCCCCCTCCGACAACGATGGCGTCGAACGATCGGCTCATGGCTGCAACTCCCTGTCTATGCCCTAGCTTACTCACGACCAATGCAGTCGTCTCCCTCCCCCCTGGGGGGAGTGATCAAGGGTGGGGGGTGGCCACACGCTCCGGGCTGACTTGCTCGGCTCATGCCTCCCCTGCGACCAACCCCCCTTCGCCAACGCGCCTGTCGCTGCTAGTCTTCATCTGTCTGAATAGGGTTGGCGCGCCATCCCGGCCGCGCCCCTCGATCGGGGGAATGACAATTGCCCGGTAAATCGAAGGCAGCCGACACCGCTGCCATGGTCAACGAAGACGCCATCCGCCAACGCGCCTATTACCTCTGGGAGGCCGACGGCCGCCCCGAAGGCAAGCACGATCACTACTGGGCCCAGGCCCACCACGAGGCCACCATGGCTTTTGTCACCGCCACCGGCAACGGTGTCGCCAAGGCCACCAAGGGCAAGACCGCCAACGCCGTCCCGGCCGCCGCCAAGTCGGCAAAGCCCCCCAAGGCGGCCAAGCCGGTCAAGCTGAAGGCCGAAGCCAAACCAGCCAAGAAAGCCGCAACCAAGCCAAGGGCCGCGGTGCCGAAGAAAGCGAAGTAGCCGCGGCTCTCAGTCGTCTCCCTCCCCCTTGCGGGGAGGGAGCAAGGGTGGGGGCCAGACGCTCCGAGCGTGGATCGCCCCACCCAGCTACGCGACAGACCTGGCAGGCCAAGTCCTGCTCCGCTACCCTCCCCGCAAGGGGGAGGGAGGGCAAGAGCCACTTAGTCCAGTGCCGCCACAGCAATGATCTCGACCTTCAGTGCCGGGTGCGCCAAGCGCGCCTCGATCGCCGCACGGGCCGGCGGATTGGCCTGGTCGACCCATGCGTCATACACCGTGTTCATCGCGGCAAAATCCGCGATGTTGTTGAGCACCACCTGGCAGTACAGCACCTTGGACTTGCTCGAGCCCGCCTCGGCCAGCAGCTTGTCGATCGCCGCCAGCACTTCGCCGGTCTGCTTTTCGATCGTGCCGTTGTAGTCGGTCGCGACCTGACCGGCGAGATAGACGGTGTTGCCGTGGACCACGGCCTGGCTCATGCGCTTGCCGGGCTGATAACGGGTGATGCTCATCGGATGCTCCTCAAATAATGGCGGAGCCTCTGTAGCCGCTAGGCCAAGCCGGCGAAAGCAGAACTTCCGCCCTATTCCAGCCCCGTCACCTCGATCGCAGCGAGCCGCTCCGGGTCGGCAAGCACGTCGATCTCGGTTACCCGCGTGCCCACCACCGTGAACCGCAGCACGCGGAACGGCGCACCGCCGCGCATCACCACTATGGCCAGCTCGCCATCGACCAGCGCCAGTTGCGCCTCCGGCATGAACCCAGCCAGCGCCCGCCGCGCCACGATCTCCGCCCCCTGCGCCACCAGCGCCACCCCGGCCGGCACCGCCATCGCATCGGCCCGCAGCACCACCTGGGGATCGAGCAGCGCCAGCAGCGCCCCCAGATCCCCTCCCCGCGATGCGCGCAAATATGCCTCCACCACCTCGCGATGCCGCTCGCGGCTGGGCTCGAAATTGTCGCTCCCGCCCTTCACCCGCCGCCGCGCCCGGCTCGCCAGCTGCCGCGCCGCCTCGGTGGATTTCCCGACGATCGGTGCGATCTCCTCGAACGGCAGGTCGAACATGTCGTGCAAGACGAACGCCACCCGCTCCGGCGGCGGCAGCGTCTCCAGCACCACCAGCAGCGCCACCCCGAGCGAGTCGGCCATCGCCAGCTCGCGCTCCGGGTCGGTCCCGTCGGCCAGCGACTCTGTCGCGGGCTGATCCAGCGGCTCTTCGCGTCGCGACTTCCGTGCCCTGAGCATATCGAGGCAGACCCGCGCCACCACCGTGGTCAGCCAGCCCGAGAGATTGCCCACCCCGCCGGTGTCCGACCGGCTGAGCCGCAGCCACGCCTCCTGCACCGCGTCCTCGGCCTCCGTCGCCGAGCCCAGCATCCGGTACGCCACGCGCCTCAGATGCCCACGATCCGCCTCGAAGCTGGCCGCCAGAATTTTCTCTTCGTCCATCCGTCACATTCCCTGATCGCGTTCCGTCATAACACTGACGAACGATAGCGCGCCGGTGTGACAGCCCCGGCCGAAAAACCGCTCCGTCACCTCGCAACCGGAGAAACCACGATGCAATCGCGTATGCCCAACCCCGCCTTCGCCGTCCCCGGCGCCATGTCGGCGCTGCAGGCCATCAGCCAGGCCGCGCAGGCCAACAGCAGCGTCTCGCACCAGGTCCACGCCCTCGTTCATCTGCGCGCCAGCCAGATCAACGGCTGCAGCGTCTGCGTCGATATGCACGCGGCGGACCTCAAGAAGCTCGGCGACACCGACCGCCGCATCATCGCCGTCTCGGCCTGGCGCGAAACCTCGTGGTTCACGCCCGCCGAGCGCGCCGCCTTGGCGCTGGCTGAAGCCGTCACCCGCCTCAGCGACCGCGCCGACGCGGTGCCCGACGCCATCTGGGACGAAGCTCGCGCACACTTCGACGAAGCGGCGCTCGCCTCCCTCGTCCTCTCCATCTCGATGATCAACCTGTGGAACCGCCTCAACGCCGCCACCCGCCAAATCGCCGGCGCCTGGAAAGCCGCCGCCTGAGCGGCGAGGCTCCTTCTTATCCTCCCCCGCGTGGCGGGGGAGGGGGACCAGCAAAGCTGGTGGAGGGGGCGGCAAAACGCTCAGTCGTCAACTGCCCTCAAGCCACAGCCGGCCGCCAGGCAATCACCCCCTCAGTCCGCGCCCGCACTTCCGGCGAAGCAAGGCACGTCGCCACCGCCTCATATCCCGTCGCCCCCGGGTACGGCGCCACCAGCGTCGGCGGGCTGTGGTTGGCCGGGCAGAGGATGATCGCCTCGTCCGGCCCCACTGCCGCCAGATCGAGGATCGCGTTCGACCGCGTCATCGCGAACACCGGCCGCGCGGCCGGCCCGCGGCCCCGCAGATAGGCGATCACCGCCTCCTGCGACGCCTGGTCCAGCCCCTGCTCGACCATGTCGATCACCAGCACTGCCGGCCACTCGACCTCAAACCCGGCCACCAACGCCGTCAGCGCCTCGGACGCCACCGCACCATCGTCGATCAGCCAGCCAATCGTTCGCTCGACCCGCACGCGCAGCGCCGCATCGGCAGCCATCCGGGCCGCCGCCGCCGCACCATCCACCAGCCGGTCCAGCCCGAGGAACATCGCCCCCGGCAGCGTCTCGGCGATCTTCTGCGCCAGCCGCGTCTTGCCGCTGCCCAGCGGCCCGATGATGTAACTGAGCGGCTTGATCTGCCTCAGCTCGAACGTCTCGCCGCCCCACGGCCACGGCAGCTCGAACGACAGGCCGATCGGCACCTCGGCCCCCAGCAGCCCCGCCAGTGCTTCCGCCCCCGGCACCTCGCCGCGCGCAAGGCTCTCGCGCAACTGCCGCACTCGGTCGAGCATGCCGCCCAGTTGCAGCAGCCGCCCCTCCAGCACGCCCTGATGCGCCGCAAGCGAGGCCTCCAGCCCGCGCGGATCGCCCGCCAGCACCCGCCCCACCTGCGCGAGGCTCAGTCCCAGCGCTCGCATCGCCACGATCTCGCCGGCTCGGGCCATCTGCTCGGGCCCATAGGTCCGCCATCCGGCCGCAGTGCGCACCGGCACGATCAGCCCGCGCTGCTCATAAAGCCGCAGCGCCTTGGCGGAAACTCCGAGCCGGCTCGCGGCATCGGAGGCGTTCAGAAACTCAGTCGCGGAACCCATGAATCACCCCGTGATTGCTTGACCGCCTACCTTATCGGGGCGGTCCCAGGGGCCGAGTCAACGGGGATCTTCGTTGTCCCAAGTGCCCTCGAACAACATCCGGAACACCACCCGGCCCAGCACCGGCGCTGCCAGTCGCTCCGCCGCCTCGCGCGTCGTCACTCCCGGCCATCCAGCCAGCTTCCGCACCAGCGCATCCCAATACCTCGCACCGAGTTCCGGCAGTGCCCGCCGCTCGCCGAGGATGAACTCGAGAACCCGCGCCGGCGCCCCCGCCGATAGCACCCGCTCGAGCACCGCCCCGGTCTCGCCTGGTCCATCCGGCGCATCCGGCAGGCAGTCGCGTGCCACCAGCGCCTCCAGCAGCGTCTGCTTCGAGGCAAAGTGCAGGTAGAGCGCCGGCTTGGTCACCCCGACCAGCCGTGCCACATCCTCGAGCCGGCCCTGTTCGAACCCCTTGCTGGCAAACACCTCCAGCGCCGCATCCAGCACCCGCTCAGGACGCGCCAGCCGCAGCCGGAACTTCGGGATCGCCCGCTCCGGTCCGCTCACGCGTCCGCCCCCACGGGTTGCACCAACGGCGCCGGCTTCAGCAACAGCGCCTCCAGCAACGACACCGCGAATGCCGCGACGATCGTCCCGAGGATCGTCAGCCCCAGCCGCTGCATATAGGCAAAGCCCGGCTCGGCCGTCGCCAGCGCGCTGCCCACCAGCGAGATCATCACCGATCCCGCGTCCTGATATGCCATCGACGGCATGCGCCCGTACATCATCTTGTGGCCGACCCACAGCGTCGCGAGGAACATCGCCGCGACCAGCACGACGAAGTGGCTCGAAATGGTGAGCAACCCCAGGACGCCCATCGCCATCGCCCCGCCCAGCAGCACCGAAAACGAGCGCTGCCCCGCCTCCGCCCAGAGCGACCGGCGCGTCGGGAACACCAGGACGAACATCGCGGCCACCGCCAGCATCACGTTCGACATGTCGAGGATGGTGTAGAGGTACCCGGAAAACACCAGCAGCGTCAGCCCGCGGATCAGCGACCGCTTGAGCAGCTGGTCGGAATGTGTCGGCATCGCCTCATCCGGCATCTTCTTCGTCGTCCTGGGCGGCAGCAGTGCATAGAGCACCGGGATCACGATAGCCGAGCAGAGCGCGGCCTTGGTCATCTCGACCCGTAGGTAGTCCATCGCCTGATACGAGCCGAGGCCCATCACCGACATCAGCACGCCTGCCACCGCGATCAGCATGCCGAACCCGCTGCCGGTCCTCTGGATCATGTAGAAGGCAAGGACGTAGAGCAGCCCCATGGCCGCGATCAGCACCAGTGGCACCCCCTGCAGCATCACCACCAGCCCGGAGACCAGCCACAGCGCGCCGCCGAACACGATCGGGGAAGCGATCACCCGTCCCGCATCGAACGCCATGCGGCCCGAGGCCAGCAGCGAGTACAGTAGCGAAGGATAGACCATCGCCATCGGCGAATTGAGCCAGATGCCGAGCACCAGGCCGATGATCGGCATCAGCGCCAAGCGCACCGGATAGAGCGGATCGTCCTCGGTCTTGGGGCGTGGGGTCACATACATGACAGCCGCCTCAGTAGAGGAACGAGAAGAACGACTGCACCGCCTGCATGCCGCCGGCGACCCACGCCACCGGGTTGCCGGTGCCGCCCGAATAGATCAGCGCATTGGCCTTCGAGCCGACCCGCACATTGCGCGGCCACTCCTCGCCCTCGGCCAGTTCCACCTGCACCGGAATGGTCCGCGCCGGCTCGAACCAGCGCGTCGTCGCCTGGTTCTGCGGCAGCCCATTGGC
The DNA here is from genome assembly GCA_046596525.1 of Devosia sp. Classification (GTDB taxonomy): domain Bacteria; phylum Pseudomonadota; class Alphaproteobacteria; order Rhizobiales; family Devosiaceae; genus Devosia_A. Next base: position 5,901 of record JBKJMF010000268.1, read on the forward strand.
CGCCGTCCGGCCCGGATCGATGCCCCAGGCGATACCGCGCACCCGCCCCTTGAAGCTGCGCCCCGGCACCGCGTCGAACACCACGTTCGCCTCGTCGCCGACCTCGACATTGGCGAGCTGGTTTTCCCGTAGGTCCACAACGACCCAGGGCTGCTCGCTCTCGATGAAGGTAAGCGCCGGCGTGCCCGCATTGATGTATTGTCCCACCGCCAGCTTGAGATTGGTGATCACCCCATCCGACGGCGCCTCGATCGTCGCGAACACCCGGTTGAGCTGCGCCTGCTCGAGCTGCACCTGCGCCGCCTGTGCCTGCGGGTTGTCGGCGCCCTTGCCGCCGGCCTTCAGCACCGCGCTGTTGAAATCGGCCGCCGCCGCCTCGAGGCTGCCGCGCGACGCCGCGAGCTGCGCCTTGGCCGTCTCCGCCTGCGCCGTCGACGCCAGCCCGCGCTCGAACAGCGCCAGCGTCCGGTTGGTCGCCGCCTCGGCACTCTCAGTCGCCGCCCGCGCCTGGCTCACCTTGGCCTCCGCCGCGATCACCGAGGCCGAGCCGGCATCGACATTCTGCATCACCGTCGCAAGGTTGGCTTCCGCCTGCCGGATGATCAGGTCGAACGGCGTCGGATCCAGCACGAACAGCGGCTCGCCTTGCTTCACGAACTGGTTGTCGCTGACCAGCACCTGTCGCACCTGCCCGGCGACGCGTGGCGCCACCAGCGCGGTAAATGCCGTCACCGAGCCGGTTGAGCTTGTCGGGGCAAGCTGATCGGTCAATACATGCATGCTGAGGAGAGCAGCGAATAAGATGACCACCCCGACCGCGATCTTTTTCGCCGGCCCGCGATCGCTGCCGGCTGGCGGCGGCTCCTGCATGGCATGGGTCGGCGGCGGCGCCGGGGGCGTCGCTGCAACCACATCGGCAACGGCAACAGTGGCAAGTCTGGCAGATACAAGTCCGGTCGAGGCTTTCTGGGACAACATTGTAGCTCCGCAAGAGGTGCCCCTCGGCGGGTGCACCATAAGTAGGTTGATTAACGACAATCTTGATGGTAGAGATAGTTTATGAAAGAGACACCGTCAATCGGAAAACCTGAGCGGGATGCGCGAATGATGCGGGTCGGCAATGCATTGCTCGAAATGGTCCGCCGCCGCGAGCAGGCGCACGAGCACGCGGCGCGCAGCGGCAACCTCCACCCCACCGATTTTCGGTGCATCGGCTTCCTGCGGCGCGCTGGCCGGCCGCTGAGCCCCAAGGAGATCATCGGCTACCTGCAGCTGTCGTCGGGCTCGGGCACCGCTCTCCTCGATCGGCTGGAGGCGCTTGGGTACGTCCACCGCCTCCCCAACCCGGACGATCGCCGCGGCGTGCTCATCGCCCTCGACGAAACCGCCGCCGCCGTGCCGATCGCGCTTTATCGAAGGCTCGAGCAGCAATATCGCGACGTCACCGATGCCTTCTCCGACCCCGATCTCGACCGGATCGCGGAGTTCCTCGAGCAGATCGCCCACCTGCCGGATGCCGTCGACACCTGATCCCGGCGGCCCCGCCGTTCAGCGTCCTCAACCCGGAATCGACATGACCACGTCCGAACAGCACGCCGCCTCCGCGCAAGTCCTCGAGCGCCTCAAGACCCAGTTCTCGTTCCAGATCTCGGTCGATGTCGACCGGCTGCCGCTGGGCCTGACCGTCGCTACCGCCGCGCTCACCGCAGGGGTCACCCTGGTCGAAATGGGCACTCCGCTGCTGAAATGCGAAGGCGTCTACAACGTCGTTCCTGCCTTCCGCAGCCGCTTCCCCGATGCGCTGCTACTCGCCGACATGAAGACCATGGATGGTGGCTCATTCGAAGCCCGCGCCGTGTTCGAAGGCGGCGGCAACATCATCGATTTCCTCGCCATCGCCGGCGTCGCCACCGCCAAGGGCATCTGCACCACGCGCGATGAATACCGCCGCGCCGACCCAACCCTGCCGCGGCTGGTCTTCGCCGATATCCTCATCCCGCACCAAGGCCCCGGCGACAAAGCCGTCGAAACCGCGCTCCGCATGCTCGACGCCGGCGTCGACGGCATCGGCGTCCACCTCCAGCTCGACGCCCGCCGCGCCGACCCCTCGCTGTTTCACTCGAGCTACCTCGCCGACGTCGTCGGTGCGGTCCATGATCGCGTCGGCGGCCTGGCCTCAGTGCAAGTGGTCGGCGGCCTCTATCTCGAACAGGCCATCGCCCTCGCCAAGGCCGGCCTCCGCGCCTTCGTCATCAGCGGCAATCTCGGCCTCCCCGACGCCGTCAGCCGCTACACCATTCCCCCTGAGGAGATCGAGCGGCACATCGCCGATTTCATCGCAGCGGTGTCGAAGGCCTGAGGCGCCCCGAGGGGAGCGCCTCGGCCTTCCCGGTCGCGGCTCACCGGATATCGGGCCGCAGGTGCGGCTTCTCCCACAGCGAGGTGTGCTCGCCGTGCACCGCGTCATAGAGTTCCGCGGGATCGATCCCCACATCCCGCAGCAGATAGTCGTCCAGCTTCGACAGCCGGGCCAGCGTCTGCCGCTTGGCGTGCCAGTGCTTCACCGCCGCGATGGCGGCTCGAAGCCCACCGAACATCCGGCCCGCATTGCGTCGTTCGCCTGCATATTCCTCGAGCTCGAGAGTTGTCATTTTGGATCTCCTTGGTTCTGATGACAAAGCCTAGGACCGGAGAGCCGGAGGGGTGAGTGACAAGTGTGTCGGGATTTGAATGGACTCCCTGATCACCGCAGCAGCCCGGGCCCTCGCAGCCGGCGATCCCCTGGATGCGTTGAAGCGGGTCGCCCTGCGCGATGACCCGCCGGCGCTGGCGCTGCGCGGCATCGTCATGGCGCAGCTCGGCGACCTCGTGCGCGCCAAGGCCCTGCTCAAGAGCGCTGCCCGCGGCTTCGGCCCGAAGGAGACGGTGGCCCGCGCCCGCTGCGTCGTCGCCGAAGCCGAAATCGCCCTCGTGTCGCGCGATCTCTCCTGGCCCACCAAGGCGCTCGAAGCGGCGCGGCTGACCCTCGAAACCCACGGCGACCGCATCAACGCCGCCCACGCCCGCAATCTCCAGCTGCGTCGCCTGCTGCTGATCGGGCGTCTCGACGAGGCCGAGCACATCCTCGCAACGCTCGATCCCACCCCGCTTCCGCCAGCCATGCGCGCCGCCCGCGAAATGGTCGTCGCCGGCATCGCCATCCGCCGCCTGCACATCGCCCGAGCCCGCGCGGCCCTCGACCGCGCTGGTCTCGCCGCACGCGAAGCGGACAACCCGCCACTGACCGCCGAAGTCGGAGATGCCTCCGCGGTGCTCGACGCGCCCGCCGCGCGCCTGATCTCCCGTGGCGAGGAACGTCTCGTCCAGCTCGACGACGTCGAGGCCCTGCTGAAATCCGGCGCACTGGTCGTCGACGCCACCCGAAACGTCATACGCCAAACCACCACCGTGGTCCCGCTGACCACCCGCCCGATCCTGTTCGCGCTCGCCCACACGCTCGCCGAAGCCTCTCCCGGCGACGTATCGCGGGCCACCCTCATCCGCGAGGCGTTCCGTGGCCGAGATGCCGATGAGTCCCATCGCGCCCGCCTGCGGGTAGAGATCGGTCGCCTCCGCGCGGAGCTTCAGCCCCTCGCCGAAATCCGCGCTACCAAGCGCGGCTTTGCCCTAACGCCCCGCGCGGCGGGCGATGTCGTCGTCCTCGCGCCACCTGTCGAAGAGCAGCACGCCCAAGTGCTCGCCTTCCTCGCCGATGGCGAATCCTGGGCCAGCTCCGCCCTGGCCATCGCGCTCGGCAGCAGCCCGCGCACCGTGCAGCGGGCGCTGGAGCAGCTCGCCGCGGCCGGCAAGATCCAGTCATTCGGCCGCGGCCGGGCGCTCCGCTGGATCACCTCGCCCATACCGGGTTTCCCGACAACCTTGTTACTCCCCGGCCCGCTCCCGAGCGCCTAGGGTGCAGAGATGAAAAGCTCAACCGCCGAAATCCTTCGCGAATACGGCCCCTTCCCCGGTGTCGACGACATTGCCGGGGTCACGTTTGACGGCCGCCACGTCTGGTTCGCCTCCGGCGACAAGCTCACGGCCTTCGATCCCGAAACCGGGGAGACGGCACGCACCATCGACATCGCCGCGCACGCCGGAACCGCCTTCGATGGCGAGCACCTGTTTCAGATCGCCGAGGACCGCATCCACAAGATCGACCCCAAGACCGGCGAGGTGCTCGGCACCATCCCCGCGCCCGGCGGCGGTGGCGATTCGGGCCTTGCCTGGGCCGAGGGCACGCTCTGGGTCGGCAATAATCGCGGCCGGACCATCCATCAGATCGATCCCGCTACCGGCGAGATCCTCCGCACCATCCAGTCCAACCGCATCGTCACCGGCGTGAGCTGGACCGACGGCGAACTCTGGCACGGCACCTGGGAAGGCGACGAGAGCGAGGTGCGTCGCGTCGACCCCGAAACCGGCGCCGTCATCGAAAAGCTGCGCATGCCGCCCGGCACCGGCGTCAGCGGACTCGAATCCGATGGCGCAGATCGCTTCTTTGCAGGGGGCGGCAGCAGCGGCACCGTACGAGCCATCCGCCGCCCCCGCGCAGCGCCGAAATCGTGAGCTCAGCCCGCCGCCTCACAAGTGGTTGTGGTGTCGCACGTGCGGCGCAAAAATAATCGAAACCAGGATCGTCGAATGTCGAAACGCGCACCTCCCGTTCGTCTAGAGGGTAGGTCCCGAGGGAGTGGAGCAATGACTAGGAATTACGGTTGGGTCGTCGTCGCCGCAGGCGCGCTGATCACCTGTCTGGCAATGGGTGCCATGTTCGCCCTGCCGGTCTACTTGCAACCCATGGCCGAGGACACCGGCTGGAGCCGCGCCGGCATCTCGGCCGCCATGACCGTCGGCTTCATCGTCATGGGTATCGCCGGCTTCGGCTGGGGCACGCTCAGCGATCGCATCGGAGCCCGGCCGGTGGTGCTGATGGCTGCCGCGATCCTCGGCATCGGCCTCGTCCTCGCCAGCACGGCCACGGAACTCTGGGCGTTCCAGTTCGCCTATGGCGGGCTCGTCGGTGCCGCCGGCGGCGCCTTCTTCGCGCCCATCATCTCGACCACGCTGGGCTGGTTCGACAAGAACCGCGGCCTCGCCGTCTCGCTGGTCTCGGTCGGCGGCGGCGTCGCGCCCATGGTGATCACCCCCTTCGCCAGCCTCCTGATCCAGACCAATGGCTGGCGCAGCGCCATGCTGACCATCGCCATCGCCGCCGTGGTCCTCATCGTCCCGGCAGCCCTGTTGATCCGCCGCGCTCCGACCCTGGTCGAGCCAGCTCCGGCGCCGAGCGCGGCGGCTGCACCCCGTCAGTCGTCGATGGCCTGGTCGGCGCTCCGCACCCCCCAGTTCATCGTCCTCGCGACCGTGTTCTTCCTCTGCTGCGCCGCCCATTCGGGCCCGATCTTCCACACCGTCAGCTACGCCATGATCTGCGGCGCCTCGGCTCTTGCCGCGGCCAGCATCTACAGCGTCGAAGGCCTCGCCGGGCTGTTCGGCCGGCTGGTGTTCGGCGTCCTCGCCGATCGGCTTGGCGTCCGCCGCGTCATCGTCGCTGGCCTCGCGCTGCAGGCCGCCGGCATCTTCGTCTATATCTACGTAAGCGAACTGACCGGCTTCTACGTGCTCGCCGCGGTGCTCGGCCTCGCCTATGGCGGCGTCATGCCGCTCTATTCGGTGCTCGCCCGCGACTATTTCAGCCCGCGCGTCATGGGCACCGTGCTCGGCGCCATGACTATGACCTCAAGCATCGGCATGGCCTTCGGCCCGGTCGGCGGCGGCTGGCTCTACGATACCTACGGCACCTACCAGTGGCTCTACATCGCGTCCGCCGCCATCGGCCTCGCCGGCGCCGCCCTGGCCCTGGCCTTCCCCGCCGCGAAGAAAACCCGCGACGACCAGCCGGTTGAACTCCTGCCCGCCTGACGGATCAAGGGCGGCACCGACAATCCCGTGCCGCCCTCATAATATTCCTTGACAGGAATATGTCCTTGTCGGAATATCATGGCATGTCCACCTTCACAGCCATTGCCGATCCGATCCGCCGCGACATCCTCGCTTTGCTCCGCCAAGGCGAGCAGCCCGCCGGCGCGCTGGTCGGCGCGCTCGCCCTGCCGCAGCCCAATGTGTCAAAGCACCTGAAGGCCCTGCACACCGCCGGCCTCGTCCGCATCCGGGTCGATGGCCCGCGCCGCTTCTACAGCCTCGATCCGGCCCCGCTCGCCGAACTCGATGACTGGCTCGCGCCCTACCGCGAATTCTGGTCCGGCAAGCTCGATGCCCTCGGCGACCACCTCTCGAGGAGCGATTGAGATGTCCACCGAAGCCCTCGGCACTTTCGAGCGCCACAACGACGATATCGATGTCCGCTTCGAGCGCTACTATCCGCGCCCGGTCGAGCGCGTCTGGAGCGCCATCACCGATCCGGCACGCCTCGCCGACTGGATGGGCGTTTCACGCGTCGAGCCGCATGTCGGCGGCCGCATCGAGCTGATGATCGATGGCCCGCACCCGTCGACCGGCAAGGTGCTGGTCTGGGAGCCGCCCAAGGTGCTCGAGTTCACCTGGTCCAACACCCACGCCCCCAATTCCACCATTCGCTACGAGCTGGCGCCGCAGGGCAGTGGCACCCGCCTGATCTTCACCCATACCGGCATGCCCTACACCACCAGCGCCCTCATGCTGCCGGGCTGGCACAACTTCCTCGCCCGCCTCGCCGGCGTCGTCGATGGCACCCCACCACAGGTGAAGGCCAGCTATCGCGACATGCAGGCGGCCTATGTCGATCACTACAAACTGCGCGGCGTCATCCTCGAAATCTGAGCGGCTGACGCCCTAGACCCAAACCACCACTGAACACCCGGGGCCGGCGCAGCCACAGCGTCGGCGACGGCCGGGCTTTGCCCAAAGGAATGACATCATGACCGCACGGATCACCGGCCGGCAACGGCTGCTCGTCTTTCTATTGCTCGGCGCCAGCTTCATGCTGTCGGTCGATTTCTCCATCCTCAACGTGGCGCTGCCGCAGGTCGGCGCCGCCGTCGGCCTCGAGCTGTCGCAACTGCCCTGGGTGGTCACCGCCTACGCGCTGCCCGCCGCCGGCTTTACGCTGCTGTTCGGCCGCATCGCCGATCTCTATGGCCGGCGCCGGCTGTTCCTTACCGGCATCGTGCTGCTCACCGCCGCCTCCATTCTGGGCGGCCTCGCCGATAGCCCGGCTCTGCTGATGACGGCCCGCGCCCTGCAGGGTCTCGCCACCGCCATCGCCACTCCCGCAGCCCTGTCGCTGCTCATCACCTCGTTCAGCGACGACAAGCAGCGGGCCTGGGTCCTCGGCCTCAACGGCGCCATTCTCTCGGGCGGCTTCGTCGTCGGCTCGCTGATCGGCGGCGCCCTGGTCGATGGCCTCGGCTGGCGCTGGGCCTTCCTCATCAACGTGCCGGTGGCCCTGCTGATCCTCGCCGCGACGCCCTTCCTCGTCAGCCCCAGCAAGGCGCCACAGGGGGTCAAGCTCGACGTACCTGGCGCCGTCACCGTCACCCTCGGCCTCCTCGCCCTCGTCTACGGCATCACCAGCGCCAATCTCTATGCGCTCGGTGGCGGTATCGTGCTGCTGGGCCTGTTCTGGCTCATCGAGTCGCGCACCAAGGCCCCGCTAGTCGCCGTCTCCATCCTCGCCCGCCCCACCGTGAAGTGGGGCAACCTCGCCATTCTCATCGTCTTCTCGATGGAGCCGGCGATGATCTTCCTTCTCACCCTCTATTTGCAGGATGTCCTGCATTTCTCGGCGCTCCACACCGGCTTGATCTTCGGCATCCCGGGCCTCTCCTCGGTGATCGCCGGCATCATCGCCGGCCGCTTCATCGCCCGGCACGGCGTGCGCAACATCCTCGCCATCGGCCTCATCGTGCAGGCCGCCTGCACCGTCCCGCTGCTCTTCCTCGCCGCCGATCCGTTCTGGCTCTGGGTGCTGCTCCCGGCGCTGTTCCTCGGCTTTTTCGGCCACGTCACCGCCATCGTCGCCTCGATGGTCACCGCGACCTCCGGCCTCCCCGATTCACAACAGGGCCTCGCCACCGGCCTCGCCTCGATGACCCAGCAGGTCGGCATCACCATCGGCATCCCGATCCTCGGCGCCGTCGCCGCCACCCAGTCCGGCCTGCTCGCCGGCATCCACCTCGCTTTGGGTGTCAACGTGCTGCTGACCGTCATCGCCCTGCTGCTGATCTGGACGGGCCTCCGTGCCCGCCCGGTCGCCGCTGAAACAGCAACTGCCTGACCCCTCCACCTCAACCCGAAAGGACCACCACCATGAACGATCTCACCATCAGCTTCACCGTCGACCAGTCCCCCGCCGAGGTCTTCGCCGCCATCAACAACGTCCGCGCCTGGTGGGAGGGCGCCTTCGAGGGCAGCACCGACAAGCTCGGCGACGAGTTCGACTACCGCTACGCCGATATGCATCGCAGCGTGCAGCGGGTCACCGAGCTGGTGCCCGGTCGGCGCATCGTCTGGCACGTGGTCGATGCCGAGCTCAATTACGCCAGCGACAAGACCGAGTGGACCGGCACCGATATCGTCTTCGACATCACGCCCAAGGAAAACAGGACCGGCGGCAAGACCGAGCTCCGCTTCACCCATCGCGGCCTCGTCCCCGAAGTCGAGTGCTTCAACGATTGCTCCAGCTCCTGGGGATTCTTCGTCGGCTCCAACCTCCGCAACCTGATTACCACCGGCGCGGCGGCGTAGGCGGCGGAGTAATCGCCAGCATCCGCAGGTTGGCTCCCAATCGGACTGCAGCCGGCGCCACTGCAAACGCCACCGAGATCCTCGTCCGCAGCGGCGGCTGGCCGCCGCTGCCCTATTCCCGCCAATCCTACGCCGCGGCAGGCGCCCCGAACCACGTCGTCAGCGCCTCGGTGAGCCCCTCTGCAGCCCCACTCCCGACCCACGCCACATACCCATCAGGTCGGACCAGCACCGCGCCGGGCGCGTCGACCGTCCCCACATCCGGCAGCTCCCACGGCCCCTCATACGCCGCATCGACCAGTTGAACCCGATCCGCCCACGGCGCGATATCGAAGGCTCCCGGCGCGCCGAAATTGAGCAACACCGGCCGCGCTTCGTGCAACAGGCTGTAAACCCGCAGCGGACCCTCCGCCGTTCTGATGTCGAGATCCGGCATGCGCCGCCCGAGCAGCGGATGCCCCTCGCCGAGGTCGTAGTGCACACCCAGCCCACACATCTGGGCGGCGAAGCGCCGGCGCGGCTCGTCCATGCCGAGCAGTTCCGCCATGGTGTCGCGGAGCGCCTTGGTGCGCTCGTCCTCCCGCCGCAGCACGACAGAGGCCATCGTGTTGCGCAGCACCCGGGCCCCGATCGGATGGCGCTCGGCCTGGTAGCTATCGAGCAGGCTCTCCGGCGACACCCCCTTGATCACCTGCGCCAGCTTCCACCCCAGGTTCACAGAATCCTGCACCCCGGTCTGCAGCCCCTGCCCACCGTCGGGCGGGTGGATGTGCGCGGCGTCGCCAGCGACCAGCACGCGTTCGTTGCGATAGTCCGCGGCCTGCCGGGTCGCATCGGTGAACCGGGAAATCGACGTGGGGCTGTGGATACCGTAATCGGTCCCATAGACGGCGATCATCGCCTCGCTGAGATCGCGCAGCGTCGGTTCGGTCGTCGCCCCAACCTGCCGTTCGGTCACCAGCACACCGACCGGACCCTCGTCCGCGTAGACGATCTGGCCATCGCGGATCTCGTAATCCACCCTGCCGATGGAATGGATGCCGACGGCGTCGCGGCGGATGCCCCATTCCGGCGGCGTCTCGGCCAGCTCGGCCTGGGCGATCAGATTGCTGGTGGTGGGCTCCGTTCCGGGGAACGCGATGCCGGCGGCCTTGCGGACCAGGCTCCGTCCACCATCGCAGCCCACGAGATACTTCGCCCGTAGCGATCGGCCGTCGCTGAGTTCGACGTCGACGCCGGTCTCGTCCTGCACCAGACCCGTGACCTCGGTGCCGCGATAGGTCGGCACCTTGAGCTCACCCACCCAGCCCGCCATTATCCGCTCGATATGGTTCTGCCACAGCCCCAGACTGTAAGGATGGCGTGTCGGGAAGTTGCTGATGTCGAAATGCACCCCGGCGAATCCGGTGACCTGCGCCTTCTGCCCCTCGACCAGAAACCGATCGACAATGCCGCGCTGGTCGAAGATCTCGAGGGTCCGTGAATGCAGTCCCCCTGCCCGCGTACCGGCGAGGGACTGGTCGGGGCGCCGCTCGACAATGGCGACGTCCACTCCCGCCAATGCCAGCTCGCCCGCCAGCATCAGCCCAGTCGGACCACCGCCGGCGATTACCACTGCATGCTCAGATGTGCGCATCTTGTCACTCCGTAAGTTCTGGCTTGGGGCCGTCGTTTTACGGGATGACCGAGGTCTTGAAGCAAGCCCCTTTTGCGCTACATATCAGTATGGATAGAGGCGATGTCGCCCTTCGGCCAGCCTTGGGCCAGCCACAAAAGAGCTGCGGCGCGGATGGTGCCGCACCGCCCTTCTTGACCCTCAAAACGCTCAGAAGTGATAATTCACGCCCACCTTGATCCGGTGGCACGTCGGATGCAGCTCCGGCGTCCCCACTGTCGGCGGCGCACTGTAGGTGTAGTCCTGCGTCCCCAAGTCTGAATAGGCGTACTCGGCAACCTAGCCCTTGGCTGGGTCCGAACCCTGGTCGTCCGGCTGAACGGAACCCGCAGCGTCCTGCTCGGCCTTGGTCTTCGCCTCAGCCCGAGCGGCGTTCTTTTCGCTCTTCAGCCGTTCGCGTTCTCTGCGCTCAAAATCGTAGTTCGGCTTCTTGGCCATGCTGCTGCTCTCGGTTCTGTGTGGGGTGGAATGCTTGGCCCTAGGCCGAAGCACGGGCCTCGCGGAAGGAGACGAGTCTCCGCTTCGACTCGTCCCATAGCACCAGTTTCACCCCGCGAAGGCTCTCCATTATGCTGATGCGGCCGATTTGCTTCAGCTCTGGGTAGTCACGCAGCACTTCGGGCAGCCGATAGTAGGGCACCCGGCTCGATATGTGGTGGACATGGTGGATGCCGATATTGGCAGTCAGCCAGCGGAGCGGCGCGGGAAGGTCATAGTACGAGGACCCGTGCAGCGCCGCGTTTTCGAACTCCCAGTCCTCCTGCCCGCTCCAATGGGTGTGCTCAAACTGGTGCTGGACATAAAACAGCCAGACCCCCGCCGCGCTGGCGATGAACAGGATCGGCAGCTGGATCAGAACGAACGGCAGCCAACCCACCAGCCAGATCAGGCCGACGACGAAAACGGCGATGGCGACGTTGGTCGCCATGGTCGACACCCAAGGCGTCGCGCCGCCCTTCATCAGCCCAACCGGAAGCCGCTGCTGGATGGCGAACAGCCAGATGGGTCCGAGGCCGAACATCACTGCCGGGTGGCGGTACAGCCGGTAGCCAAGCCGCCGCCAGAAGGACAGGGCTCGATACTCGGCGACGGTCAGCGTCGTGACATCGCCGATGCCGCGCGCGTCGAGATTGCCGCTCGAAGCGTGATGTATGGCATGGCTACGACGCCAGCAATCGTAAGGGGTGAGGGTGAGAACGCCGATCGCCCGGCCGATCCAGTCGTCGACGTGGCGTTTGCCAAAGAACGCGCCATGGCCGCAGTCATGCTGGATCATGAACAGCCGCACCAGGAACCCAGCGGCCGGGATGGTGAGAACCAGTCCCCACCACTGCCCATTTTCCAGCGCCAGCCAGGAGACCGCCCACAGCGCAGCCAGCGGAACCACTGTCACCACAAGTTCGATGACGCTGCGCCAGCGGCTGGGCGTGCGATAGGGCAGCAGACGCTTGAGCCAAGCGTGCTCACTTTGGCTTCTCGATACTGTCGGGGTACTGGATGTCATTATCCACCGTACCTGACGATGAGGGCCTCAGTAAGATGGCGATTGCCGCCGAAGTCCATTAATCGGCGACCCCAGGACCATTGGACCACTGGAGGCAAGGTTTGACCAAACGCATGTCGAAAACGCTGGCCGCCGAGATCGCCGGCCGCACGCTCGAGGTGATCAACCCGGCCAACCGAGCCGTCGCCCTCAGCGCAACGCTGCGCCGGCACGGCTTCGATCCCAACAGCGCCGAACCGCCGGCCCAACTGGTCGACCGCTCCGAGCTGGTAGCCTGGCTGCTCGCCACCTACGCTCCGCGCGAAGCTGACAAACAGCTGACCTGATAGGTCGTATTCAGGCCGGAGGAGCGGCGCGGCGCACCGGCCCGGACACCCTGCATTTGCCCCGCTCGCATAGACAAAATCGCAAGCAAGTCGTGGCACCTTTCCACCAGACGATCTGGCATGCACTGCAAGTGTGCGTTCCATCTGGGGGAATCATGAACGCGTCTTCTGCATGGCCGGAAGCAACCGTGGCCGAAACGACCATCGCCAACACTGCCGTCGCTTATCGTCCCGAAATCGACGGCCTGCGAGCGTTCGCCGTCCTCGCCGTCATCGCGCACCATTTCAATCGCGATCTGCTGCCCAGTGGCTTCCTGGGGGTGGATATCTTCTTTGTTATTTCTGGCTACGTCATCAGTGGCTCGCTTGCCGCCCACGGCGCCAGCGGCCTTCTGACGTTCCTGCGGGAGTTCTACGTCCGCCGGGTGAAGCGCATCCTGCCTGCCCTGGTAATCTGCGTCTTCGTGACCGGCCTCGCCATCACGGCGATCGACCGGACCCCAGGCGATACCCTGTTCACCGGCGTGGCCGCGCTTTTCGGCGTCTCCAACATCTCGCTGGCGTTTGAAGAGGCCGACTACTTCGCCCGGCCCACCGACCTGAATGTATTTGCGCAGACGTGGTCATTGGGCGTCGAGGAGCAATTCTACCTGGTTTTCCCGCTGCTGTTCTGGCTCGGCCTGAGGCCACGTCGCTCCGGCCGCGTCGAGGTCTATCTGGTCGTGCTGTCGCTGCTCTCCCTCGCCTCGTTGCTCGCGTTTGTTCTCGGCACCAGTTCTGCCGCTGCAAAGCTGACTTACTTTTCGATGCCGGCCCGCTTCTGGGAACTGGCCGCCGGCGCTCTGCTCTACAGCGTGAGCCGGGGCCAGGCTCGCCGCTTCGGCGAAATGCCGGTCGCGCTGGCGCCCGCCTTTCTCATCGCTGCACTGGCGCTGCTGTTTGCGCCTCGCGAGTACCAGACATTGGCAACCATCTCTGTCGTCGCCGCCACGCTGGGGCTGCTCGCCTCTACGCGGCCCGGCGGTTGGACCTACTCCACCCTGTCGCACCCGGCGCTGGTCTATGTCGGCCAGATCTCCTATTCGCTCTACCTGTGGCATTGGAGCGTCCTCAGCCTCAGCCGTTGGGTGGTTGGCATCCACCCCTGGACCGTACCCGTCCAGCTCCTCGCCATCGCCGCGCTGTCAGTCCTGTCCTACACCTTCATCGAGCGGCCGCTGCGGGGCGCCGCGTGGGTCGGCGCGACCTGGCGCACTGTTGGCGCCGGCATTCTCGCGTCGGCCGCCTGTGCGGTTCTGCTGCTGGGCGGAGCGCTTACACGGGAAAGCCTTGGAATTCAGGCCCTCACGGCCGGCAAGCTTCCCCTCAACCACCTGCCACTCCTGGGGTCAGGTGACAACTACGCCAACTGCGCCCTCAACGCCAAACAGCCGGAGCTGGCCGACAACACCTTCGACCTCTGCACCGCGCCACCCACAACACCCGGTGGGCAGATGGTCTGGACGCTCGGCGATAGCCACGCCGGGCATCTGCAGGGGATGCTGAACGCCGTGCACGAGCAGGCCGGCATGGGAGTACACCTGATCGAGACGGTGGGTACCCCGTTCCCGATGCTACCCGGGCGCCATTCCGCGCCGCGCCAGCAGATCTTCGACACCATCGTGCAGCGCCTCCGGCCAGGTGACATCATTCTGGTTGCGCGACTGATGCTTGACCGGAAGGGCGAAAACGGCCCCGTGCCCGGGTTGGACGAGTGGACTGCCGATGTGGGCGAACTAGCCGACGACATGGCGCCTCGCGGCGTCAACGTCGTGGTCATGGGCCCCTCGCCCATGTTTACCTTCGACATCATCAACGCCTGCGTCCTGCTTGACCCCTGCACGGTCAGCCGGAAACCGCTTGCCGAGCAGGTCGACAAGGTGCTCGAGACGCTGCAGACGGCGGCATCGTCCCGGCGCAACCTCTTCGTCTTCGACAGCTTCCGAGTCCTTTGCCCGGCCAGCGCCGGCACCTGCTCCGCGACCCGCGAAGGGGTGCCACTGTTGCGCGACCGGGATCATCTCAACGCCATTGGCGCGGCCAGCCTCGCCGACGACTTTCTCAGCTTTCTGAGGCAGAACGGTCTATACGCGCCAGCATCATCCGACCTCCCGTTGATAGTCGGCGCCAGAAACTGACCCGCGAATGCCGGAGAGCCGATTTGACCAAGCGCATGTCGAAAACCCTGGCCGCCGAAATCGCCGCCCGCACCCTCGAAGTCACGGAAGCACCAGCCCCAACTGGTCGACCGCGCGGAACTGACGGCCTGGCTACTCGCCACCTACGCGCCGCGCGATTAGAACTTGTAGTTCGCCGATAGCCGCACAGCGTGCGCCGCCAGGTCGAGATCATTCTGGAACAGCGTGTTGAGCGGACCGAAGGCCGCAGTGTAGAGGCGGGTCGTCTCCGACATGTCGATATCGGTGTAGGTGTACTCGGCGCCGAGCGACCAGTTATCGTCGAGGGCGTATTCGATGCCGACGCCGGCCACCCAGCCCAGCCGGTTCTCCGTCTCGGCAAAGCTCTCGAACGCTGGCCCACCGCTGGAGGCATGCTCGAAGGTGACATTCGCCAACGCCACACCGCCTGTGGCGTAGACCAGCAGATCGTCGGTGGCCAGCACACCGAGCCGCGGCCGGAGCGTGAGCAGCCAGTTGGTCTCGAAAGAGTTCGTTACGGCGAAATACGATTGGCTATAAAGGCCGTCCGCCCCGGCACTTCCACTGAGCTCACGCTGTCCGAGATCGACTTGCAGCCCGAGCACGAGATTATCCAGCTGAACATTGTAGCCGGCCTGCACACCATAGGTCCCGGCCGCGCCGGCGAAGGCGAAGTCGTTCATGGCGTTTACGGCATCAATTAGTCCCTGAGGGTAGGCGGGAGCCGGAGCCGGTATCCCGTCATCGCCGTAGACCGTCCCGTCGATCGTCGTGTTGCCGACGGTGACCCCGCCAAACACGCCCACATAGAAACCGTCCCATCTATTGGCAGTTTCTATGATGCCGGTCGCTGCCGGCGCCGCGGTGTTCAGCTCCCCAGCAAATACTCCCGTCACCGGTGTTGCAGCGCCGAACATCAACAACAATGCTAAGTATTTCAAAATTATGCCCCCAGAATCTATGACACCACAGTGTCACAACGTCGGCGCCGAACGGTATGATATATTTGCAGCGAACGGCGCGACGTATCCCGCTGCGACGCCTCCCCGATCCGTAGCCCGGAGGAGCAGTGCTTGACCAAACGCATGCCGAAAACGCTCGCCGCCGAAATCGCCGGCCGCGCGCTCGAAGTGATCAACCCGGCCAACCGCGCCGTCGCCCTGAGCGCAACACTCCGCCGCCACGGCTTCGATCCGAACATCGCCGAACCACCCGCGCAGCTGGTCGACCGAACGGAACTGGTGGGCTGGCTGCTCGCGATCTACGCAGCCCGCGAATAGCCGCGGCAACTATTCGGCGAAAGCCGAACTCAACGCCATTCGTGTCGACCAGTGGAAAGTTCACATTACTGGGCCCCAGGACAGCATCTTGACGAACTCGGCCTGCCAGAACGAGTCTCCATGATCACCGACCTGCTCACTCAGGACGACATCCGCGCCACCGGCTCGCAGAGCCTCGACCCACCGCGTTGCATTGTCGAGGAAGAAGGGTTCGAGAGTACCGGCCGTGAGGTA
Source organism: Devosia sp. (assembly GCA_046596525.1). Lineage (GTDB taxonomy): Bacteria > Pseudomonadota > Alphaproteobacteria > Rhizobiales > Devosiaceae > Devosia_A. The sequence goes on from JBKJMF010000268.1 coordinate 21,905, forward strand.
GACACGCGGCAGAACGCTGGGCAGCGGCGAAGGCGGTCGATAGCCTGCCCCTGGAGAAGCGGCGAACACTGCGCCGTAGAGCTCAGGGTGCCGTAGCCCCATGGCGAGTGCAAATTCTGCGCTTGCCGATACGCCGCTCACCACCGTACGACGAGCTGGAAGGTGGATGTCGAACTTCGATTGGACCCATTCGCGAACATCGTGCACGAAGAAGTGCTCGTGGGCAGCGAACAGGTCCCGGTCGAAGCCTGCCGAATACTCACGGATCCGAGCCATCTCGTCCTTGTCGTCGGTCCGATGAGCGCCGACGATCATCGTCGGTGGAAGGTTCGCCGCTTCGAGATATTGGCCCCACCCCGAAATGAGCTGCCCGTCTCCGCTGAAAACTACGACCTCCGGTCGGCCGGTCGGAAGAAAGACTGTAACCTGCCGCCCCCCATCGTAATCGAATCTTTCGGTGATTAGTTTGCCTGCCACGGGGTAATCGCGGGCCATGTCATTTCCTTCGAGTTTGATGCCGGACCAAACCTTGAGGGTGCGAAAAGTTGCACCAAGGGGCGACCGTGTCGGTATCCGTTTCTGGCGGATAGTGTTGAAAAAGCCGGATCGGGCGCCCTAGCTGACTGATCGCTGAAATGAAATGCCCGCAATGGACCCCGGCAGCGGCCGTCCTGGCAACGTCTGACTCAAGAATGGACTCTACCAGGAATCCAGTTCCGCAGAGTTTGTGCGAAGTCCAGCTGAACGGGCGCC
>JBKJMF010000269.1:0-2945 GCA_046596525.1 Devosia sp.
GGCAACGTCTGCGGCACGTGCCAGTGAAATGGCATACCGCCGCATCCGCGGCAGGGCTTCGATCAGCATTGGTCCGATGGCGCTGGTCATGGGCTTTCCTGCTGCGATGACGCGGCACGAGGTTGCTTATTCCCGTCACCTGCATTTTTAATGTTTCACCGGGAATGGAATGGCCGGCGCAGCGTCAGTATCGCGAGTCCCTGCCTCGAAAGGAATGCTGCCTTGGTCCTCGTGCCGATCCGGATCGCCGTGCTCGCCGCCCTTATCTATGCCATCCCGATCGTCGGCTACCCGGCCCTCGACGGCAAGGCTGCGCTCTCCATCGGCGCTTTCGCCGATGATGATGACGACGATAATGGCGGCAGCGAGAGTGCCGGTAGCGATGACGATGACGACGGTCAGCCACGTCGCGTTCGCCGGCCGGTTGCCGCACCGCCTCTTCTGCCCGAGGCGGCACGCGACGAACTGGTCGTCCTCGGCCTTGACGCGGCGGGCCGTGCCGAACTCGAGCGGCTCGGCTATCGCCTGCTGCGCGAGGACGCGCTGCGAGGGCTGGCTCTGCTGCAGTTGCCCATGGGGATCACGGTGGCAGCAGGTCTCGAGGCCGTCGCTGTGCTGCTGCCATCGGCGCTCGTCGCGCCCAACAGCTATTATCGCAACCAGGCGGCCGGCGATTGCGTGGCCGGGGTCTGCGAAAGCTGGGCGCTCGCCGGCTATGAGACCCCGGCAGCGCAATGCAGCTTCGCGCCGCTGATCGGCGTCGTCGACACCGGGGTGAACCTCGAACATGAGATGCTGAAGGGCGCCGATATCACACTGGAACGCATGGGCGATGCCGCGGCGGACCCATCCGGCCTCAAGCACGGCACTGCCGTGGTTGCGCTGCTCGTGGGCGATCCGAACGGCCGGGTGCCCGGAATGCTGCCGGCCGCGAAGCTTCGCATCGCCGACCCGTTCATCACAGCGGCTGGTGGCGACGAACGCGCCGATGCCTACGGTCTCTATCTCGCCATCGCGTCACTGGTCGCGGCGGAGGTCGAGATCATCAACCTCAGCCTTGCCGGCCCCGGCAATGCGCTGATCGAGCGTGCAGTCGCCGATGCGGATGCCGCCGGTATCCCCGTCGTCGCGGCGGTCGGCAATGACGGTCCACGCTCCGGCCCGCGCTACCCGGCAGCGTACGAAAGTGTCATTGCGGTAACGGCGGTCGATGGCCGCAACCGCGTCTACCGGCGGGCGGGGCAGGGTGAGCATGTCGATTTCGCCGCGCCCGGGGTTGGCATCGCCACTGCCGCATCGGTGCGAGGCGTGCGAGCGCAGACCGGCACCTCCTTCGCCGCGCCCTTCGTCACCGTGGCGCTGACCGCTGCGAAGGCACGTCGGCCGGATGCGACACTGGCAGAGCTGCAGGCGGCGGTGGCCGGCAGCAGCATCGATCTCGGCGAACCCGGCCGTGACTCGGTGTTCGGCGACGGGCTGGTGCAGATCGGCAGCCCCTGCTGAGCCTCAGCGCTGCGCCCGCGCGAACTTGCGGTACCAGCCGGTCGAGGCCGTGGTGCTGCGCGCCACTCGCTGCCGCTCCAACGCCTCGGCGGGCTGCTCGGCCCTGACCGACAAGGCGAGATCAGTGCTCTGCCGCCGGAACGGGATCACCTGCACCAGCGGCGTACCCTTTTCGAGTTCGTAGATCCCGTCCGGCGCGGTGGCAAAGAACGGGAAGTGCACCGGTGCGGTGTAGCTGTCGGTATCGACCACGCCTGCCACCGGCTCGAACACCGGGTTGGCGCGGTTGAGCACTGGCAGGAACAGACAGCTCCAGCCCCTGGGCGTGCGGATCGACCAGTAGTTGTGGAACTTGCAGGGCGGCATCGGGCTCGCCGGATGTCCCGCCACCTGGTGCGTGCCGTGATTGCTGACCATGGTCTTGTCGAAATCCCAGCCGGCGGTAACCGTCTGCCCGCCGTCGCGGATTTCGAGCCGCACCGTCGCCGCGAGCGGGAGGATGTAGCCGGTGGTCATGGCGTCGATGAACGGCATGCAGCGCTTCACCGTCAGACCGGTGTCGCCGATGCCGTATTTGGACTTGTCGACCGCCGGGAGTTTCCTGAACCAGTCCGGCAGATGCGCCTTGCCGGGGACCGGCGGCGCGATCACCCCCTCATCCTCGGGAGTGCAGAGGAACTCGATATTCTGGCTCGGCGGGGTGAACAGCAGCATGGCGTTTTCCTCGATGCAGGAGTCTCCCGTGCGAGACGCGCCAGCTGCGCGGATATTCCGTCGCCGCGCAAAAAATATCGCGAGGAATAAGACGCCGCCGCTGCCGTCCTAGCTTTCCGAGGACGCGGGGAACCGCCCCGAGCCTCGCTACACGAAAGAGAAGGACATCACATGGCCAAGACAATTGTGATCACGAGCCTGGCGCTTGCGACACTGGTGGCGGCGGCATCGTCGCCCGCCCGTGCAGTGCCCGCACCGCTGCCGGCTGCGCAACTGGTCGAAACCCTGCCCGAGGCGGAGCGGCTGCGCGTCGCCGACGACGACCGCAGGTACTTCCGCGGCCGCTGGTGGAAGCTCGTCGACGGGCGCTGGTTTTTCTCGGGCTCAAGCTCGAATTCCAACTCCAACAGTTCGTCGAACTCCAATTCGAACAGTTCGTCCAATTCGAACTCCAACAGCTCCTCGAACTCCAATTCAAACAGCTCGTCCAATTCGAATTCCAACAGCTCTTCGAACTCGAGCTCCAACTCCAGCTCGAACTCGAATTCGAACTCCAACTCGAATTCATCGGACGACGACGACTGAGCAGGGGTTCCGCCGCCCGCTAGCGGGTGGGGCTTGCGCTGAGGCCGCGAGCCAGCCACATCAGGGGCTCTCGTGAAGGAGCCCCTGATGCCCGAATTGCCAGAGGTCGAAACCGTGCGCCGCGGCCTCGAGCCTTACGTGAC
>JBKJMF010000285.1:0-2563 GCA_046596525.1 Devosia sp.
TCTCCGATGTCGACGGCCTCTACACCGCCCCGCCCGCAAAAGACCCGGACGCCGAGCACCTCGGCTTCGTCGCAGCCATCACGCCCGAGATCGACGCCATGGCCGGTGGCGCCGCCAGCCACCTGAGCCGCGGCGGTATGACCACCAAGGTCGAGGCGGGGAAGATCGCCACCCAGGCCGGCACAGCGATGATCATCGCCAAGGGCACCGAGATGCATCCGCTCCGCGCCCTGACCGAAGGCGCTCGCCACACCCTGTTCGCCCCCGCCGAATCCCGCGCCCAGGCGCGAAAGCGTTGGATCATGGGGCACCTCGAACTGCTCGGCGCCATCCACGTCGATGCCGGTGCCGCCCGCGCCTTGCTCTCGGGCAAAAGCCTGCTGCCGATCGGCGTCACCCGCGTCACCGGCGATTTCGATCGCGGCGATGCGGTTGCCATCTTCGACGCCGATGGCCGCGAGATCGCTCGTGGCCTCGCCGGTCTCGGCCGCGAGCAGGCCGACCTGGTCAAGGGCAAGAACTCGGCGCGTGTCTCCGACCTGCTCGGCATCGGCACGCGCTCGGAACTGATCCACCGTGATAACATGGTGGTGCTGATGGGCCTGGAGGCCAAAGTCTGATGAGCGCACAAGCTCTTGCGGAAAGCTCGGCAGTCGCCAACGACCTCTCCGCCGTGATGCTCGCCATCGGCCGCCGCGCCCGCGCCGCCGCTGGCGTCCTCGCTTTCGCCACGCCCGAGAGCAAGGTCGCGGCCCTCCACGCCGCGGCCGACGCCATCGACACCCGCCGCGACGACATCCTCTCGGCCAACGCGCTCGATATGCGCGCCGCCGAGGGCAAGGGCATCTCCAAGGCCTTCCTCGATCGCCTGCTGCTCAACGACAAGCGCATCGACGCGATGATCGAGGGCCTTCGCACCATTGCCGACCTCCCCGATCCCGTCGGTCGCGTGCTTGCCGAATGGACCCGCCCCAACGGCATGACCATCCGCCGCCTCTCCACCCCGCTCGGCGTCATCGGCGTCATCTTCGAAAGCCGCCCCAATGTCACCGCCGATGCCGGCGCGCTGACGCTGAAGGCCGGCAACGCCGTGATCCTTCGCGGCGGCTCCGACAGCGTGAACTCGTCGCGCGCCATCCATTCCTGCCTCGTCGAAGGCCTGAGGGCCGCGGGCCTGCCCGCCGATGCCATCCAGATCGTCCCCACCACCGATCGCGCCGCGGTCGGCGAAATGCTGGCCGGCCTCGGCGGCACTATCGACGTCATCGTGCCGCGCGGCGGCAAGACCCTCGTCGCCCGCGTCCAGTCCGAAGCCCGCGTCCCGGTTTTCGCGCATCTCGAAGGCATCTGCCACACCTTCATCGATGCCTCGGCCGAGCTGCAGATGGCGATCGACGTCACCCTCAACGCCAAGATGCGCCGCACCGGCGTCTGCGGCGCCACCGAGACGCTGCTGGTCCACCAGGACGTCGTCGCCACCCACCTGAAGCCGGTGATCGCGGCGCTCGTCGCCAAGGGCTGCGAAATTCGCGGCGACGCCACCGTCATGTCGCTGATCCCCGAGGCCATCGCCGCGACCGAAGAGGACTGGCACACCGAATACGAGGACGCCATCATCTCGGTGAAGGTCGTCGCCGATGTCGGCGAGGCCATCACCCATATCGGCACCTACTCGTCGCACCACACCGAGGCGATCATCACCGAGGACGCCGGCTCGGTTGCTCGCTTCTTCAACGAGATCGACAGCGCCATCCTGCTCCACAACGCCTCGACCCAGTTCGCCGACGGCGGCGAGTTCGGCTTCGGCGGCGAAATCGGCATCGCCACCGGCAAATTCCACGCCCGCGGCCCGGTCGGAGTGGAGCAACTGACGAGCTTCAAGTATCTCGTCAAGGGCAACGGGCAGACCCGGCCGTGACTGAAGCAGACGACCCCCTCCCATCCTCCCCCATGAAGGGGGAGGTGCCGCATCCAGTGTTTGGCGCGATCAAGCCACGAACTCGACTCTTCACCTCCCCCCTTGTGGGGGAGGCCGGGAGGGGGGAGTCTGTGTCGGCATGACCACTCTCCCCCCCGACATCACCGCCCTCCCCCCCTTCGGCTCCGGCCTCCGCGTCGGCCTGTTCGGTGGCAGCTTCAACCCGATCCACGACGGTCACCGCCTCGTCGCCGAGCAGTGCGTCAAGCGGCTCAACCTCGATGCCGTCTGGCTGCTGGTCTCGCCCGGCAATCCGCTGAAAGACCACTCCGAACTCGCCCCGCTCGACGCCCGCGTGCGCGCCGCCCGCGATCTCACCGCCAATCCGCGCATCCACGTCACCGGCGTCGAGGCGGCGCACCGCTTCCACTACACCGTCGATACGCTCGACTGGCTGGTCGCCGCCTGCCCTGACACTCGCTTCGTCTGGATCATGGGCGCCGATAATCTGAGCCAGTTCGATCGCTGGGAGCGCTGGCAGGATATCGCCGCGCTGATGCCGATCGCCGTCTATGCCCGCCCCGGCTCGACCTTCCGCGCCACCGTGTCGAAAGCCGCCATCGCGCTGAAGAAACATCGCCTGCC
>JBKJMF010000398.1:0-9958 GCA_046596525.1 Devosia sp.
AAGAAAAGAAGAGCGGAGGCCACCAACTTGACCAAGCGCGCATTCACCTATCCCGGCCAGGGCAGCCAGGCCGTCGGCATGGGCAAGGACCTCGCCGACACCTACCAGGAAGCCCGCAACGTCTTCGCCGAAGTCGACGATGCGCTGGGCCAAAAACTCTCTGCCATCATGTTCGAGGGCCCCGACGATGCGCTGCGCCTCACCGAGTACGCCCAGCCCGCGCTGATGGCCGTCTCGGTGGCGGTGACCCGCGTGCTGGCGAGCCGCGGCTTCGATCTTAGGGATCACGCGGCATACGTCGCTGGCCACTCGCTCGGCGAGTATTCGGCGCTGGCCGCGGCCGGTGCCTTCAGCCTCGGCGACGCAGCGCGGCTGCTGAAGATCCGCGGCCAGGCCATGCAGCAGGCGGTCCCCGTCGGGCAGGGTGCCATGGCAGCCATCCTTGGGCTCGATCTCGAAACCGTGCTGCGCGCCGTCAATGACGCCGAGGACGGCGAAGTCTGTGGCGTCGCCAATGACAATGCCCCCGGCCAGGTGGTGATCTCCGGCCATGTCCGCGCGGTGAATCGGGCGATCGAACTGTTGAAGGCCGCCGGCGCCAAGCGCGCCCTGCCGCTGCCGGTGAGCGCGCCGTTCCACTGCGCCCTGATGCGTCCCGCCGCCGATGCCATGGCGCACGCTCTCAACCAGGTGACCGTCAACGCCCCGGTGGTGCCGGTGGTGGCCAACGTGCTGGCCAAGCCCATCTCCGACCCCGAAGAGATCAAGAAGCGCCTCGTCGAGCAGGTGACCGGCATGGTCCGCTGGACCGAGTGCGTGAACTGGCTGGTCAAGGATGGCGGCGTGACGCAACTGATCGAACTCGGCTCCGGCAAGGTGCTCAGCGGCCTCGCCAAGCGCATCGTGCCGGAGACCCCGGCGGTGTCGATCGGCGCTCCGGCCGACGTCGATGCCTTCCTCGCCGGAATCGGCGCTTGAATCAGTTTCTCCTGAGGAGTCCGTAAATGTTTGATCTTTCGGGCAAACGCGCCCTCGTTACCGGCGCTTCGGGTGGCATCGGCCGTGAAATCGCCAAGGCCCTTGCCGCCTCCGGTGCCCGTGTTGCCCTGAGCGGTACCCGCGTCGGCGCGCTCGAGGAAACCCGCGATCTGCTCGGTGGCGGTGATCACCCGATCCTGCCGGCGAACCTCTCCGACCTCGACGCTGTGGATAAGCTGGTGCCCTCGGCCGAGGCGGCCCTGGGCGGCCTCGATATCCTCGTCAACAACGCCGGCGTCACCCGCGACAACCTCTTCATGCGCATGAAGAACGAGGAGTGGGACGAAGTGCTGGCGGTGAACCTCACCTCGGCCTTCCACCTCACCCGAGCTGTATTGCGAGGGATGATGAAGCAGCGCTTCGGCCGCATCATCGGCATCACCTCGGTGGTCGGTGTCGTCGGCAACCCGGGGCAGGGTAACTATGCAGCCTCCAAGGCCGGCCTCATCGGCATGAGCAAGGCGCTGGCCTACGAAGTTGCCTCGCGCAACATCACCGTGAATACGGTCGCGCCGGGCTTCATCGGCTCGGCTATGACCGACGATCTGAACGACAAGCAGCGCGAGAGCATTCTGGGCAAGGTGCCGGCCGGCCGGCTCGGCGCCGCCGACGAGGTTGCCGCCGCGGTGGTGTTCCTCGCCAGCAACGAAGCCGGCTACATCACCGGCCACACGCTGAACGTCAACGGCGGCATGGTGATGCTGTAACCGGAGCGTGAGCAGCAAAAGTTGCAGACTTTTGCGGTTCGCGAGCGCGACAACGAAAAACGGTGCCAGTGCTCAAGGCTGGGGAAACCGGCCCTTGCGCAATATGGCAATGGCGGGGGAAGTATGTTACCTCCGCCGCTGATTTCGGGTTCGGCCTGTACTTGCGAGGGTACGGCGCCGCGCCTACAGTCTGCCGCGAACGGCGGCGAAGGTCGGTGGGACCCGGACAATCCGGCGACCGGGACCGCGTACGAACGAATAACCTGTCTGGTAACAAGGGAAGTCAAATATGAGCGATATCGCTGATCGCGTCCGCAAGATCGTGGTCGAACACCTCAACGTCGATGCGGAGAAGGTCGTCGATAAGGCCAGCTTCATTGATGATCTGGGCGCGGATTCGCTCGATCAGGTTGAGCTGGTCATGGCTTTCGAAGAAGAGTTCAACGTCGAAATCCCGGACGATGCCGCGGAATCGATCCAGAGCTTCGGCGACGCCGTTGCCTATCTGACCAAGGCCGTCGGCTGATCGCCGACCGCTAACGGTTCGCCTTCGATGGAATTGCGCCGCGTCGTCGTCACCGGGATGGGGATCGTCAGCCCTTTGGGCTGCGGGATCGAACCAACCTGGGCCAACATTCTCGCATCCAAAAGCGGTGCCAAGCGCATCGACGACTTCCGGGTCGACGATATCGCTTGCCAGATCGCCCACCGGATCCCGTTGGGCGACTACGCCGACGGCAAGTTCAACCCCGACGAGTGGATGGATTCAAAGGAGCAACGCAAGGTTGATCCTTTCATCATCTACGCCATGGCGGCGGCCAAGCAGGCCATCGACGACGCCGGGGTCGAACCCAGGACCGAAGAAGAAAAGCACCGCATCGGTACGCTGATCGGCTCGGGCATCGGCGGGATCGGAGGGATCTATGAAACCTCCATCATCCTGCATGAGAAGGGCCCGCGCCGCATCAGCCCGTTCTTCATCCCGGGCCGCATCATCAACATGGCATCGGGCAATGTCTCGATCCGCTTCGGCCTCAAGGGCCCGAACCACTCGGTGGTGACGGCCTGCTCGACCGGCGCGCATGCCATCGGCGATGCCGCCCGGCTGATCCAGTGGGGCGACGCCGACGTGATGGTGGCGGGCGGGGCGGAATCCCCGGTCAACCGGCTGTCCATCGCCGGCTTCGCCGCCTGCCGGGCGCTCTCGACCGACTTCAACGATCGCCCGGAAATGGCCTCGCGTCCCTATGACAAGGATCGCGATGGCTTTGTCATGGGCGAGGGTGCCGGCATTGTCGTGCTTGAGGAATACGAGCGCGCCAAGGCTCGCGGCGCCAAGATCTACGGCGAAGTCATCGGCTACGGTCTCTCGGGCGACGCCTACCACATCACCGCGCCCTCCGAGGACGGCGATGGCGGGTTCCGCTGCATGCAGATGGCGGTCAAGCGGGCCGGCATCGACCCGTCCGAAATCGACTACATCAACGCCCACGGCACCTCGACGCCGCTCGGCGACGAGATCGAGCTCAACTCGGTGACCCGCATGCTGGGCGATGCTGCTCCCAAGGCGGCGATGAGCTCGACCAAATCGGCGATCGGGCACCTGCTCGGCGCCCCCGGCTCGGTCGAAGCCATCTTCTGCCTGCTCGCCATGCGCGACAGCATCGTGCCGCCGACCATCAATCTCGACAATCCGTCGGTCAATTCGGTGATCGACCTGGTGCCTCACAAGCCCAAGAAGAAGGAGGTCAACATTGCCCTCTCGAACTCTTTCGGCTTCGGCGGCACCAATGCCTCGCTGATCTTCCGCAAGGCGAGCTGAATGCAACCCGGACCCGGGCGCCACGTTGGGCGCCGGGTTCGTATTGATGTCATTTTTCAAGCGATTAGTGCGCGTTTCTGGAGGTTCGACCGATGGCTAACGAGCGCAGCGAGAAGCGGGCCCGCAAGAAGCGGCGCGGCGGTGGCTTCCTCAGCGTTGTCAACGCGCTGCTGACGCTCGTCGTCTTTGGCATCCTCATTGCCGTCGGCATCTTCCTCTACGGCGCCAGCCAGTTCTACGCCCCCGGCGCGGTGAAGACCGAAGCCAACTTCACCGTCGAAAAGGGCTCGTCGGTGATGACCACGGCTCGCCGGCTGGAAGAGCAGGGGCTGATCCCGCAGGGTCAACTGCTGCCCTCCGAATGGTTGTTCTGGGGCGGCGCCCGCGCGCTGAAGAAAGAGGGCGATCTGAAGGCCGGCGTCTATGCGCTGAAGCCGAATTCCTCGATGGCCGACATCCTGACGGAACTCACCGAGGGCAAGCCGCTCGATTTCTTCGTCAACGTCATCCCCGGCGATACCTCGTTCCAGGTGGCCGAGCGGCTGAACGCCGAAGGCCCGAACCTCACCGGCGAGCCTGTACCAGTGCCGGCCGAAGGCTCGCTGCTGGCCATTCGCTACGACTTCTTTCCCGGCGATACCCGCGTCTCGGTGCTCGAAAAGATGCGGGCCGAGATGAAAAAGAAGGTCGACGAGATCTGGGCCGGCCGCGACCCGGCGATCGACTCGGTGATCAAGTCTCCTGCCGAACTGGTCACCATGGCCTCGATCGTCGAGAAGGAAACCGGCCTCGCCACCGAGCGTCCGCAGGTCGCCGCGGTGTTCATCAACCGGCTGAAAAAGAACATGCGGCTGCAGACCGACCCGACCGTGCTCTACGGCGTCACCGAGGGGAAGGCCGTGCTCAATCGCGGCCCCACTTCGTCCGAGTTGAAGGCCAAGACCGCCTACAACACCTACCAGATCGACGGCCTGCCGCCCGGCCCGATCGCCAACCCGGGCGAGGATGCGCTGAAGGCGGTGGCCCACCCGGCCGCGATCAAGGACCTGTATTTCGTGGCAAAGAGCGCCAACCCCTCGGATGGCCACCTGTTCGCCGAGACCTACGCCCAGCACCGGAAGAACGTCTCGCTCTACCGCAAGGCCGCCGCCGAGGCCGAGTCCGAGGCCGCCAGGGAAGTGCTGGAGGCCGAACAGGCCGAAGGCGCCGGCGAGACCGTCGAGCCCGCGCCATAATGGCGACACTCGCCAGCATGACTGGCTACGCCCGCGCCGCCGGCGCGCGGCCGGGCGTTGGCTTCACTGTCGAGCTCAAGTCGGTCAATGGCCGTGGTCTCGATCTGAGGATGCGCCTAGCCTCGGGCTTCGATGCGCTCGAGAGCGAAATCCGCCGGCTGATCGGCAAGACCATCACCCGCGGCTCGCTGACCGTATCGCTGAATGTCGACCGCGAGGGCGAGGGCGGCCGCGTCGTCGTCAACCACCAGGCGCTCGAAGCGGTGCTCGAGGGCTTCAAGTGGCTGGAGAGCCGCGTCGACGCGGACAAGCCTAGCCTCGACGGCATTCTGGCGCTACGTGGCGTGCTTGAGCAGCACGACACCGGACTGTCCGCCGAAGACGAGGAAGCGCTCAACGCCGCCATCCTCACTGCCGTTGAGCAGGCCGTGACCGGCCTTGCCGCCGCGCGGCTGGAGGAGGGCGCCCGCATCGCCGCCATCCTCAACGAGCGCATCGACGAGATCGCCGCGCTCACCAAGGCCGCCGAGATCCATCCCGGTCGCAGCCGCGACGCCATCCTCGCCCGGCTGCGCCAGCAGGTCGCCGATCTCAGCGAGACCAGCCCGACCCTTTCCGACGAGCGGCTGGCGCAGGAAGCCGTGCTGCTCGCCACCAAGGCCGATATCCGCGAGGAACTCGACCGGCTGGGTGCCCACATCGCCGCGGCGCGCCAGCTGATCGCCGGCGGCGGCCCGGTGGGCAGGAAGCTCGACTTCCTGTCACAGGAATTTAACCGCGAAGCGAATACGCTCTGCTCCAAATCCAACGACGTGGCCCTGACTGCCATCGGCCTCGACCTGAAGGCCGTGATCGATCAGCTCCGCGAGCAGGTCCAGAACATCGAGTAATCCTGCGAGTGCCGCGGAGCGGCCGAGAGCCATGCTCGCAGGCAAGAGGACGAAGCACGAATGGAATTCACGCGCCGCGGAGTGATGCTGGTACTCGCCTCGCCATCCGGCGCGGGCAAATCCTCTATTTCCCGTGCCCTCTTCGAGGATGATCCGAACATCGCACTGTCGGTCTCGGTGACCACGCGGGCCCGCCGCACCGACGAAATCGACGGCAAGCACTACCATTTCATCGATGTGCCGACCTTCCAGAAGATGCGCGCCGACGGCGAGCTGCTGGAAAGCGCCGAAGTCCACGGCAACTTCTACGGCACCCCTCGCTCGCGCGTCGAAGAGCGGCTCTCGGCCGGTCGCGACATCCTGTTCGACATCGATTTCCAGGGCACGCTGCAGCTCTACGAGAAGTGTCGCCCCGACATGGTGACCATCTTCATCCTGCCGCCCTCGATCAAGGAGCTGCGCAAGCGCCTCGAACGCCGCGCCCAGGACAGCGCCGGCGCCATCGGCAAGCGGCTGAAGAACGCCCGCATCGAGATGCAGCACTACAACGAGTACGACTACGTGCTGGTCAACGAGGATCTCGAGGATTCCACCTCGCGCGTCCGCACCATCCTCGCCGCGGCGCGCCTCGCCCGCCTGCGCTTCAACGAATTGGATAAATTCGTCAAGGACTTGCAGGAAGAGATAGACTCTCTCTGAGAGACGCATCGAGGGTTGCGAGCCCCACTCCGCCGTCATCAAGCGGCAGCACGCTTAAGGTACTGCCTTAACTTTAGCAGCAGACAGCGGTGGATAAACCGCGTCCAGCTGTGGATGGTTCGCGCGCCATGGTTCCGGAACCCCGGAATTGGGCAGAACCTAACCCTCGCGGGGGACTTGAGCATGCCGTTCGAAGTGAAGTCGTGCAGTATCGATGAGATGCAGCGGCACCCGACCTTTGCCGACCGGACCCAGGCCAAGGTCAAGGTGCTGCTGCGCGAGATCCGCTCCCGCGAGACCTTCGACCACAACCTGACGCTGAAGGTGTGGGCCAACACCCACGACCAGATGACCGCGTCGGAGGTGAAAACTGCGCTGCTCATCAAAGCCGCCACGATCCTCAAGCGCACCGTCTCGGTCGCCGAGATCGAAATCAGCGGCGAAGGCATCGTCACCCGCCCGGCGGTCAGCGGCTAAGCCGTCAGGCGATAGCGGTGGCCTGCGAATAGACCACCTGCCAGCCGGAAGCCATCCGCTCGTAATAATCGGTGTGCCAGCACAGGATCGACGGCAGGCGCCGGCCGTCGGACTCCATCTCGATACGCGAGCGGTAGCGCAGCGCGCCAGTTTCGCCGGTGACGCGGCCAACGACTTCCGTCGGCTCCCACGCTAGGTACCGGATGCCGCCCGTGCGGATTTCCTCGAGATAGTCGGCACGCGACAGGGTCACGCCGCGCGGCGTGACCAGCTGGAAGTCCGCGTGGTGCAGCACCAATGCCCGCTCGATATCGCCGGCAACGAGGGCGGCGAGGCGGGCTCGCTCGAAAGCGATCAGGAATTCGATCTCGGTCACGGCGTCTCTCCGTCAGGCTTGCGCCGCCCCACCAGCATCACAAACTTCGCTATCACCCCAGCCGCGAAGCCGAACAGCATCAGGCCGAACGTGAACGGCCCGAGCAACTGCGTCATGCCAGCTGGGTTGGTGAGATCGTAGCTCACGTAAGCGAAGAACAGCGCCCCGAGCCCGACGACGATCCCGAGCGTCCGCCAGCGCTGCGCGAACAGCGGCACCGCGATTGGCACACAGAACGCCAGGAACGCTCCGACCAGCGCGATAGCGCCACCCATCAGCGCCGCGCCTTCGCCAGCTTCAGGAACGTCTCGACCGGCAGCACCTCGGCCCGCTCGTCGCCCTTTAGCCCGCCTGCAGCCAGCAGCGGCTCCATCGGCACGCCGAGCGATTTGAGGCTCTGCCGCACCATCTTGCGACGCTGCCCGAAGGCGGCGCGGGTCACTGCTTCGAGATCGCGCACCTCCACCCCGTCAGTGGTCGCTTTCGGCTTCAGGTGCACCACGCTCGACGTCACCTTGGGCGGTGGCGTGAACGCCTCGCGCCCGACATTGAAGGCGATGCGCGCCTCGGTCCGCCACCCGCACAGCACCCCGAGCCGGCCATAGTGATCGTCCCCAGCCTTGGCGACGATGCGCTCGGCCACCTCGCGCTGGAACATCAGCGTCAGGCTCTCGAAGAATGGCGGCCAGTCTTCGACCGTCAGCCAGCGGGTCAGCAGTTCCGTGCCGATATTGTACGGCAGGTTCGAGACGATGCGCGTCGGGCCATCAGCCAGCGCCGCGTAGTCGATCTTCAGTGCGTCACCGGCAATCACCTCGAGCCGGCCCGGATAGGCCGCAGCAATCTCCGCGAGCGCGGGCAGGGTGCGTTCGTCCCGCTCGATTGCGATGACCTTCTTCGCGCCCTCCGCCAGCAGCGCTCGCGTCAGCCCTCCGGGGCCGGGCCCGACCTCGATCACCGTCACCGCCTCAAGTGGTCCGGCGACCCGGGCGATGCGCGACGTGAGGTTGAGATCGAGCAGGAAGTTCTGCCCGAGTTCCTTTTTGGCCCTCAGGTCATGCGCGGCGATGACCTCGCGAAGCGGCGGTAGATTGTCGATCTGCATCGCTGGGGGATAGCGGATTTATCGGCTGAGGCAAATGGGGCTTGACCTTACCATGATGGGAAGGTGCATGAACGGTCATGGCCGCTTCACATTGGCGGAGACTTCGAAGGAGATGAAGATGCACAAATTTACCCTCACCGCCGCCCTGCTGCTGACGCTAACCGCCCCAGCCTTAGCGCAGGATCACAACCCCCACGGCGCCACCCCGGCCGCCAACCTCCCGGCGATCTGCCTAGCCAACGCGCCCCAAGCCGCCGCACCGATGGCCATGCCGCACGAGGCCGACGCCGACGCCGCTCACACCGAGCTGATGGCCGGCATGGACGCGATGAACGCCGACATGATGGCCGGCGGCACCGCCAGCGATATCGACGTCGCCTTCATCTGCTCGATGATCCCGCACCATCGCGGCGCCATCGACATGGCCAAGGCGGAACTGGCGCATGGCGACGACCCCTGGGCGAAGGAACTGGCGACGACGATCATCGCCGCGCAGGAAAAGGAAATCGCCGACATGCTGGCCTGGTTGGAGAAGCAGCCGCAGTAGGGGGGAGCCACCGGCCCCATCTCCCCCTCGGCGGGGGAGAAAGCGAAATCTTAGGTTTAGCGTCTTCGCTACGCGTTAGATTTCGCAAGAGAGGGGGTACCGAGAGCCACAGGTGCCCACCACGATCCCCTCTCTTGCGATTTTTAGGACTTAGCGAAGGGCTAAGCCCAAGAAATCGCTTTCTCTCCCGCAAGGGGAGAGATGAAGAGAGATCGTGCCCACGCGCTACTGCGCCGCGCTCTGCTGCTGCAGCACGCCGCTCGTCAACTGATCCGCCAGCCTGATCGCGTTGAGGAAGCTCGCGTGCGAGCCCTTGCCGCTCCCGGCGAGATCGAAGGCCGTGCCGTGGTCGGGCGAGGCGCGGACGATCGGCAGTCCGAGCGTGACGTTTACCGCCTCGTCGAACGCCACCGTCTTGATCGGGATCAGCGCCTGGTCGTGATACATCGCGATCACTGCGTCGAACCGCCGCCAGTGCGGCAGGTGGAACAGCGTGTCCGCCGGCATTGGCCCCTCGGCGAGGATGCTCTCGTGCTGCAGCTGCGCGATGGCCGGACCGACGATGTCATAATCCTCGGTGCCGATATTGCCGCCCTCGCTGGCATGCGGGTTAAGCCCGGCAAAACCGATCCGCGGCTCGGCGATGCCGAAGCGGGTGCGGAGGCTATGCGCCACGATCCGCCCGGTGGTCACCACCAGCTCGAAGGTGATCAGCGACGGCACCTTGCTGATCGGCACGTGGATGGTTGCCGGGATCACCCGCAAGCCATCATGCGCCAGCATCATCACCGGCGTCGGCACCACGCCGCCCTGTGCGCAGAGCGCCGCGAGAAACTCGGTATGGCCGGGATATTTGAAGCCGGCCGAGTACAGCGCCGCCTTGTGGATCGGGCCCGTGACAATGGCGCGGCAGGCCCCGGTGAGGGTGTCTTCCACCGCGCGGCTGATCGCCTCGATCACCACCTTGCCCGAAAGCGATGTCGGGTCGCCCGGCTTGTCGGGCACCAGCCCCTCGACATGGGCAACCGGCAGCGCGTCGGGGAAATGCGCATTGGCCTCGAG
>JBKJMF010000540.1:0-3539 GCA_046596525.1 Devosia sp.
GGCACATGATCTCGGGCGTCATGCGCCTCGCTGACCGCTCGTCGCGCGGCTTGATGACCCCGCGCCTCGATGTCGAGGTGATCGACCTCGGCGAGACGCAGGAGGAGATGATCGAAAAGCTCCGTGCCACCCGGCACTCGGTGCTGCCGGTGCAGGACGGCGCGGTGGATTCGATCGTCGGCGTGATCGTCCGCAAGGACCTGGTCGAAAACGTGCTGTCGGCCGCCCCGCTCGATGTGCGCACGCTGGTGAAGCAGGCGCCGGTGGTGATGGACCGCTCGAGCGCGCTCGACGTGCTGAAGGCGCTTCGCGGCTCACTGGTGCACATGGCGCTGGTGTTCGACGAGTACGGCCATTTCGAAGGCATCGTCACGCCCGGCGACATCCTCGAGGCGATCACCGGTGCCTTCCAGGAAGAGGAAGGCGACGAGAAGGCTTATGTCACCCGCGAGGATGGCTCATATCTCGTCTCGGGCTGGATGCAGGTCGACGAGTTCCAGGCGCATCTGGGCGTGCCGGTTCCGAAGGATGCCAAGTTCGAGACCGTAGCGGGGTTCGTCCTCGCCGAGCTCAATCATCTGCCGGAAGTGGGCGAGACCTTCGAACGTGGCCATTGGCGCTTCGAGGTGCTCGACCTCGACGGTCGCCGTATCGACAGGATTTTGGTGTCGCGGCTGTCCTAGCGGCCGCGCCTAGAGCGGGCTGAGTTCCGCCTTTTCCCAGTCGAACAGCATGCGGTTCTCGGTGAACTCCGGCGCGATCATGTCGATCAGCTTGGGCGCCAGCACTGCGGGCCGCGGCAGCGTATCGGGGTTCTCGCCCGGCATCGCCTGGGCTCGCATCGCGGTGCGCACTGCGCCGGGGTAGAACACGTTGACGCGCACCGGCGTCGTGCCGCCGATCTCGGCGGCATAGCTCTTGGCCAGCGCTTCTACCGCCGCCTTGCTGGCGGCATAGGGACCCCAGAACGCCCGGGCCGAATGCGCCGACGAGGATGAAACGAACACCGCCCGGCCAGCTTCGGCCTGCCGCAGCAGCAGGTCGAGCGAGCGGATCAGCCGGTAGTTCGCCGTGACGTTGAGCGCCATCAGCTTGTCGAACTCCTTGGGCTCGACATGTGCCACTGGCCGCAGTTCACCAAGCATGGCGGCATTGGCGACGAACCCGTCGAGATGCCCCCAGCGCTCGAAGATGGCGTGGCCGAGCCGGTCGATGGCGTCGCCGTCGCGCAGGTCTACCGGCACCAGCGTCGCCGAACTGCCGGCCTTTTGGATCTCGTCGTCGAGCTCCTCGAGCCCACCCACCGTGCGCGCCACGGCGATCACATGCGCGCCTCGCCGCCCCGCCTCGAGCGCCGCCTGGTAGCCGATGCCGCGCGATGCGCCGGTGACGAGGACGATCTTGCCGGCGAGGGAGTTGGTGGTCATGCGTGAGGGTTCCGTTGGCTTCGGCGCGGTTCTAGACACCGGGGCGTCATGGCGAAAGCAGAATTTCTGGCGGTGCGGCGGATGGTCTCGTCAATCCGGTGCGGGAAGAGCACCCCACCCCTGTCCCCTCCCCTCAAAGGGAGGGAGACCAAAACACTGGCGTCCATGTAGGCGTCTCCCTCCCCCTTGAGGGGAGGGGACAGGGGTGGGGGTATCTTCAGGACTGGATCAGCAAACAGGCCAATGGCCCCTGTGGCGACCCGCCCGCCTCAGCTCGCTTCCTTCATCAGCGACAGCATCTTGGGGTCGTTCTTGCTGCGGCCGTTGAGGTCGGTGAGCTTGGTCGGGTAGTCGCCGGTGAAGTGATGGTCGGTGAACTGCGGGCTGAGCGGATTGCGCTTCACCCCACCCACCGCGTCGTAGAGCCCGTCGATCGAGAGAAACGCCAGCGAGTTCGCGCCGATGAACCGGCACATCGACTCGAGGTCGGGGTGCTGGTTGGCGATGAGGTTCTCCGGGTCCGGCGTGTCGATGCCGTAATAGTCCGAGTAGAAGATCATCGGGCTGGCGACGCGGATGTGCACTTCCTTGGCGCCGGCCTCGCGGATCATCTGCACGATCTTGACCGAGGTGGTGCCGCGAACGATCGAATCGTCGATCAGCACCACGCGCTTGCCCTCGATCTCGGCGCGGTTGGCCGAGTGCTTCAGCTTGACGCCGAAGGCCCGGATCGACTGCGTCGGCTCGATGAAAGTGCGACCCACATAGTGGTTGCGGATGATGCCGAGCTCGAACGGAATGCCGCTTGCCTGGGCGTAGCCGATCGCCGCCGGCGTGCCGCCATCGGGCACCGGCACCACCACGTCGGCCTCCACCGGCGCTTCCTTGGCGAGGTTGATGCCCATCCGCTTGCGCGCCGAATAGACCGGGCGGCCGGCGACGATGGAATCGGGGCGGGCGAAATAGACGTACTCGAACAGGCAGATGCGCTCGGGTTTGGGCGCGAACGGCTTCACCGAGTCGATGGTGATGCGGCCATCCGGCTGGATTTCGCAGATCACCACTTCGCCATTCTCGACATCGCGCACGAACTTGGCGCCGATGATGTCGAGGGCGCAGGTCTCGGACGCAAAGATCGGCTTGCCATCGAGATCGCCGAGCACCAGCGGTCGGATGCCGTTGGCATCGCGCGCCCCGATCAGCTTGGTGCGCGTCATCGCGACCAGCGAGAAGGCGCCTTCGAGGTGCATCAGCGCATCGACGAAACGGTCGGAGGACGAGGCCTTCTTCGAGCGCGCGATGAGGTGGAGCACCACCTCGGTATCCGAGGTCGACTGGCAGATGGCGCCCTGCGAGATCAGCTCGCGGCGCAGCGTCAGGCCGTTGGTAAAGTTGCCGTTATGCGCGATGGCGATGCCACCCACGGCCAGTTCGGCGAACAGCGGCTGCACGTTGCGGAGGATGGTCTCGCCAGTGGTCGAGTAGCGCACATGGCCCATGGCGAGGTGACCGGGCAGGCGCCTGACCGTCGCCGGGTCGGTGAAATGGTCGCCGACGAGGCCGAGCTGGCGCTCGGAATGGAACTGCTGCCCGTCGAAGCTGACGATACCCGCCGCCTCCTGGCCGCGATGCTGCAGCGCGTGCAGCCCGAGCGCGGTGAGGGTGGCGGCTTCCGGATGGCCGAGGATGCCGAACACGCCGCATTCCTCGCGCAGCGTATCATGGTCCCATTCCGCGATCGGCTTGGCGTTTTGGGTCAAGTGGGCACCTCGGTTTCAGAGCGGGCCAAAGAAGACGGGACCGCAAATGCGGCCCCGGTCAGATATATGCAATGCGCTCACCCGAAATTCATCAGGTGTTGGTCGCGGCCCCCTCGGCGGGCGGCTCGAGCGGCGCGTCGTTTTCCAGCTGGTCGGTGCCCTCTTCATTGGGCACGTCGGCATCCGGGGTCGGCACGTCGTCGGGCGAGGTGTCCTCGCCGGTGCCGCCGGCGCCACGCTGCAGGATATCGGTGACCTGCTTTTCGAGGTCAGGCGGCAACAGGCTGATCAGGCTGTCGCCAAAATTCTTGAGGATCGGCAGCGAGCGCGACTCGGCTGCCCAGGACGGCAG
>JBKJMF010000149.1:0-7625 GCA_046596525.1 Devosia sp.
AAGCTCGCCTTGACGCTGGAAAAGCCGGATTCCGCCGTGGCACGTGTGTAGTGCTGCTGCAGGCTCTGGTTGAAGGTGCGGGTGAGCTGGCCCTCGCGGGCATAGGTGGAGTTGACCCCCAACTGGTCGATGACACTGACCGAGCGCCGGTGGTAGCCGGGGGTACCGGCATTTGCGACGTTGTTCGATAGCGTATCGAGCGCACTCTGGCCCACCCGCATGCCGGTGAGCGCATTGCTGAGGGTAACCGAAAGCCCCATTCCGTCCTACTCCAGCCTCATCACAGGCCGTCGCGGTGCACCCGCGACGGCCCCGTTCATTCGCTGCCTCAGCGGACCATGTTCAGCGCTTCCTGCAGCATCTGGTCGGCGGTCGACACAATGCGCGTGCCGGCCGCGTAGGCCTGCTGAGTGATGATCAGCTTGGTGAACTCCTCGGAGATGTCGGTGTTCGACGCTTCGAGCGAGGAGCCGATGACACCGCCATTGTCGAGCAGCGGCTCGCCGGACTCGGATGTCGCGGCAAACACGCCGCCATCCATGCGCTTCAGCGCATTGGCAGCGTTGAAGTTCGCCGTCACTACCTGGGCGACTTCGAGCTGCTGGCCGTTATTGTAGGAGACCACGACGCGGCCGTTATCATTGACCGC
This sequence comes from Devosia sp., assembly GCA_046596525.1. Taxonomy (GTDB): domain Bacteria; phylum Pseudomonadota; class Alphaproteobacteria; order Rhizobiales; family Devosiaceae; genus Devosia_A. The sequence goes on from JBKJMF010000149.1 coordinate 650, forward strand.
GACCGAGACATATTCGCCAGCCGCGTAGCCGTTCTGGTTGAGGGTGGTGACTTCCGCGGTGCCGTTGGGATCGGCGAACTGAGTAAGCCCATTTGCGCCGTGCTGCAGGCGCACATCGCCGACAGTCACGCCGTTGACGGTGAGCCCCGGCAGATCGGTGTATTCCACTGCCGGGTTGGGCGACCCGTCTGCTCCGAAAGTGTAGTCGCCACCCACTCGGGTCCAGGCCGTACCGGTGCTGGTGGCTTCCGAGTTGGTGAGGATGAACATGTTCCAGCGTTCGGCGCCGCCATTGACGGTCGAGTTCACTTTGGCCCAGCGCATCTGCACGTTGGCAGGGGCGCCGTTGCCGGCATAGACGGTGACTGCGCCGCCCGAGATCGACTGGGCGATGAACTTGTCGGCATCGGCCGCGCTGACCGTGTTGACGCGGGCAGCCAGGGCCGTTGCCGACGACACGGTCGGGTTGATCGTGCCATCGGCGAGGTTGAAGCCGGTGGTCGAGGTGCCCGCTGTGCCGTCCGTAATGGTGACAGTGTCGGTGTCGTTGGCCGCGGTGATGGTGATGGCACCACTGCCGTTGCGCGCGATCGTGGTACCCACCGGCAGGCTACCCTGGATGGCGTTCAGCAGGCCGTCGACGGTGTTGGTCGGCGCGATCGAAATATCGATGTCGGTGCCGGTGGTGCCGCTGCCGCTGTTGAAGGTGAAGTTCACCGGCACGCCGTTGACGGCGATGGTCAGCGATTCACCGGCCCCGACAATGGTCGAGGAGGCTGCAGTGCCCGTGGTCGTCGCGCCAGACGTGGTAGCCGGGGTATCCGGTGTCAGCGACATGAAGTCCTGGGCCCGTAGCAGTTCGCTGCCGGCGGTCTTCGATTGCTGGTACTGAGCGGTCTTGGGCAACTGCGGCAGGTTCAACTCGTAGTTGACCCGCGTGGTCTGCTGCGCCGGCAGGAACGAGTTGGAGACCCGCAGTACCTGCGGCACCGAGCCCGAGATATTCTGCGTCACCGGGTCGATCGGCAGGCCCTTGAGATAGTAGCCAGAGCCGTTGACGAGGTAGCCGTTCTTGTCGAGCTCGAAATCGCCGCGACGGGTGTAGAAGCTGGCGCCGGCGAACAGCGTATCGCCGTCCGACTGCCCGATGGGCGGCTCGACGATGAAGAAGCCGTTGCCGTTGATCGCCATGTTGGTTTCGGTCGACGTGCCCTTGACGTCGCCCTGGATATTGTTGGTCGAGCGCGACTGCGCCAGCACCGAGCCCGCCGTCTGCCGCTTCTGCGAGGCATCGGGGATCAGATCGACGAAATCCGTGTCGATGCGCTTGAAGCCGGTGGTCTGGCTGTTGGCGATGTTGCCCGAGATGTTCTCGAGCGCAAAGGATTGGGCGCGTAGCCCGGTGACTGCGGTCGAGAGAGCGCCGTAGATGCCCATAGTTTGCTCCATACCCCCAATTGGCGTGCGGACACGCGGGTTCGGCAGAAACAATGCAAGGCTGATGCCAGTTGGCGATAACGTTGAATTTGTTGGATAATTGTTCCCAGCGGTAACGCATGTGGCGAGAACAGGGCAAAAGAGTCCGGGCCGGGCGGCAGGAATTGCCGGGGCGGCGTGGGCGGCGTGGCGCCCCTGCCCTTGTCGCCTCACCCCGCATCGTCTAAATCCATGCGCCGAACCGGACCCGCCCCAATGCTGTTCAACTCCGCCGAGGACTTCCTGAGCGCGCCGCGTCACGCCGTGACGGTGTTCGGCATGGCCGGCGTCGGCAAGACCTGGCTGGCGGCGCTGCTGCGCAAGCACCAGTGGTTCCACTATTCGGCCGACTACCGCATCGGCACGCGCTACATGGGCGAGTTCATCGTCGACAACTTCAAGGCTGAGGCCATGAAGGTGCCGTTCCTGCGCGACCTGCTGCGCACGGACTCGATCAAGATCGACAGCAACATCACGTTTTCCAACCTGGCGCCGCTCTCGACCTATCTCGGGCGGCCCGGGGACGTGGCGCGCGGCGGTTTGCCGTTGGATGAGTATCAGCGCCGGCAGGAGCAGCACCGGGTGGCCGAGATCGCCGCGCTGGAGGACGTGCCCTACTTTATCGAGCGCGCCGACCAGCTCTACGGCTACAGCCACTTCATCGCCGACACCGGCGGCTCGTTGATCGAAGTCGTGGATCCGGCCAACGCCGAGGATCCGGTGATCAAGGCGCTGACGGCGAGCACGCTGCTGCTCTACATCCGCGGCACCGAACACGACGCGGAGGAGTTGGTCCGCCGCTTCCGCGAACACCCTAAGCCGATGTATTATCAGCCACATTTCCTCGTGGAGAAGTGGGCGGAGTTCAAGAAGCTCAACAAGGTCAAGGACGACGCCGACGTCGATCCTGACGCCTTCGGCGCCTGGGGTTTTGAGGCGCTGCTGAAGGACCGGCTGCCGCGCTACCAGCAGCTAGCGGACAATTTCGGCTACACCATCGAAGCCAGCGACCTCGCCACGGTGCGCGATGGCGATGAGTTCCTCGACCTCGTGGCGGGGGCGATCCGGAAGCGAATGCGATAGACCAGCTCACAGTTCAAGACGAACGGCGAGCTGGTCTAGTTCTTGTTGGTCGCGCGTCCGAACCGGAAAAGTCTGCGACTTTTCCTGGACATGCTCCGGGTGCCGTCAGCGGCGCCACTTCCGTTCACCTGATCGCTTTCCCATCTAGAGGCACATCATGCCCATCCGTATTCCTGACCATCTGCCTGCGGCCAAGACCCTCGAAACGGAGGGTGTCATGGTCATGGACTCCTCCCGCGCCGCCCGCCAGGACATCCGCCCGCTGCAGATCGGGCTGCTCAACCTGATGCCCAACAAGGAACGCACCGAGACGCAGTTCGCCCGGCTGATCGGCGCGACGCCGCTGCAGGTTGACCTGACGCTGGTGCGGGTGAGCGACCACAAGTCGAAGAACACCTCCGAGGAGTACCTCAAGAGCTTCTATTCGACCTGGGAACAGGTGCGGGAGCGGAAGTTCGACGGTTTCGTCGTCACCGGCGCGCCGGTGGCCAACATGCCGTTCGAGGAGGTTAAGTACTGGTCCGAGATGCTCGAGATCATGGACTGGACCCAGACCAATGCGCACCACACCATGTTCATCTGCTGGGGCGCCCAGGCGGCGCTGCACCATTTCCATGGCGCCAGGCGATATCGCATGCCGAACAAGGCCTTCGGGGTGTACCGGCACAAGCTGGTCGGGCCGCAGACGCCGTGGCTGCACGGCTTCTCGGACAGTCCGATGATCCCGGTGAGCCGCTACAACGACATCGATAAAGCCAGTCTTTCCAAGGACTTGGAAGTTCTCATCGACAACGACGAGATCGGCGTCTGCATGCTGCAGGACAAGGCCCGCCCTGCCCTCTACATGCTGAACCACCTCGAGTACGACAATCGTTCATTGGCGGATGAATACGAGCGCGACGTGAAGGCCGGGCTGGATACGCCGCCGCCGGTGAACCTGTTTCCCAATGGCGACACCACGGTGGAGCCGGAAAACCGCTGGCGCAGCCATGCGCACCTCTTGTTCCAGAACTGGATCAACGAGATTTACCAGACCACTCCGTACGACCTGGCGAAGATCGGATTGAACGAATAAACGAAATTCGTTCAATCCGTAGCGGAGATTTCTGCGGCCGGGGCTAGTGCGCCTCGGCCGTTTTCTTGAGACCTTCCAGCATCATGGTCCAGTTCTTCTCGAACTCGGCCTTGGTCTTGGCATTCACTTCCGTCTCCTCGCCCTCGTTGAACTGGCTGAGCGTCACCTTGGTGCGCGCGCCGGCCGGCTGCAGTTGGTACTTTACCACGTGGTAGCTGGGCGGGCGTTTGCCGGAGCCATCCTTGTCACTCCAGTGCGAGAAGCTGAGTTCCTTGGCCTCGGAGAGGGTCTGGATCTCGCCACGGTCCACGAAGCTCTTGCCCTCCCATTCACCCTTGAAGGTGATGGGATGGCCGATCTTCCAATCGGTTTCGATCCTGGTTCCGGGGAACATGGCGCCGGCCTGCATGGCTTTCCATACAGTTGCAGTAGGCGCGGCGATGGTGGTGTCGATCTCGACAACGGGCTTGTGCATTTTGTCCTCCTTGGTGAGGGGAGAACGCCAAGTCCGGCCAAGGGTTGCGCCTTGCATTCGGCCGCCGACCGCCTACCTTTCGGACGGACTTGAGGAGCGCCTGTGCCGCAATCGCCGACGACCATCACCGACGAGATCAGCATTGCGCTGGGCAACCTCGCCGATGCGGCGAGCGCCCCATTCACTCCGACGCTGAGACTTGGCGTCACCGGACTAAGTCGTGCTGGCAAAACGATTTTCATCACTTCGCTGATCCACAACCTGCTGACCGGCGGGCGGCTACCGGGGTTTGCGGCGCTGACCGAGGGGCGGTTCATCGGGGCACGGCTGGCAGAGCACCCGGATGCCGGCGTGCCGCGCTTTGCCTATGAGCAGCACCTCGCGGCGCTGACCGGCAAGGACCCGCATTGGCCGGAATCGACGAGGAGAATCAGCCAGTTGCGGCTGACGCTAAAATTCCAGTCGAAGCGCTGGGTGTCGGGCATGTTCGGCCCGACCGTGCTCAATCTCGATATCGTCGACTATCCTGGCGAGTGGCTGCTCGACCTGCCGCTGCTGTCGCTGAACTTCGCCGAATGGAGCGAGCAGGCACTTAGGCGAGCAGAGCTGTCCCATTCGCGCCCCGAGTCTGCCCCGTTCCTGAACGAAATCCAACAGACTGACAGCTTGAAAGAGGGCAATGACGTCGATGCTGAACGGCTCGCCGTGGCCTTCACCGACTACCTGAGACGGAGCCGCGAGGATGGGCGGGCGCTGAGCACCCTGCCCCCGGGCCGCTTCCTGTTGCCGGGTGACCTGGAGGGGAGCCCGGCGCTGACTTTCGCGCCGCTGCCACCTCCGACCGGGCCGGTGCGCGCGTCGAGCCTCTACGCCATGCTGGAGCGTCGCTACGAGGCCTATAAGGCCATCGTCATCCGGCCGTTCTTCCGCGACCACTTCGCCCGGCTTGACCGGCAGGTGGTGCTGGTGGACACGCTGCGGGCACTGAATGCCGGGCCTGCCGCCGTCGCCGACCTCGAGACCGCGCTCACCGATATCCTCGCCTGCTTCCGGCAGGGCGACAACAATCCGATCATCCGGCTGGTGGCGCGGCGGATCGACCGCATCCTGTTCGCCGCCACCAAGGCGGATCACATCCACTCGTCGAGCCACGACCGGCTCGAGGCGGTGATGAACCGCCTTGTGGCGGATGCGGCGCGCAAGGCCCGCTTCGCCGGCGCCGAGACGCGCTCGATGGCCATCGCAGCGATCCGCGCGACGCGCGAGAGTGTCGTCGAGGAGGGCGGCGAGCGGCACGAGGTGATCGTCGGCACGCCCCAGAAGGGCGAGGTGTTGGACGGCACCGTCTATGACGGAAAAACCGAAGTCGCCTTGTTTCCCGGTGACTTGCCGGAGCATCCGGACTCACTTTTTGAAGATGGCCGGCCGGTGGCACTGAACTTCCTGCGCTTCGAGCCGCCACAGCGGCTCGAAAAGAACGCCGAGGGCAACGTGGTGCTGCCGCATATCCGCTTCGACCGGGCGCTCGACTATCTGATCGGGGATTGGCTGAAATGAAACCGCCCTTCGCCCGCCCTATCTCCACAAACGGCACCGCCGCCGAAGAAGCGCGGCGCCCGCGCGTGTTCGAGCCGGCGCAGGCCGTGGGGCTGCCCGACAGCATCGAGCCGATCACCGACATCGAGGTGCCGCTGGACGACGCGGTGCGGCCGCCGCGCCTGCTCGGCTGGGTGGGTCGGGTCGCCTGGATCGCCGGCGGCATCCTGGTGTCGCTGGCACTGGGGCTGGCTGCCGAGCGGTTGATTGCCGACCTGTTCGCATCGCAGCCATGGCTCGGCTGGGCTGGCCTTGCGGTGCTGGCGGTTCTGGTGCTGGCGCTGCTGGTGATCATCATCCGCGAAGTCGCGTCACTGATGCGGCTGCGCGCCCTCGACAAGCTGCGTCATGCGGCAATTGCGGCGCTCATCAGCGACCGTAACAAGGATGGCGCCGCGATCACCCGCGAACTGCTGGAGATCTACGCCCGCCGGCCGGATTTGGCGCGGCCGCGCGACGAGCTGGAGACCAACGCCCGGCATGTCTTCGACGGCGCCGAGCATGTGCGGCTGGGCGAGCGGCTCCTGATGGCGCCGCTCGACGCCCGGGCACGGGCGCTAACCGCCGCCTCGGCCCGGCGCGTCGCGCTGGTCACGGCGGTGTCGCCGCGGGCGCTGATCGACATTGCCTTCGTGATCTTCGAGAGCGTGCGGCTGGGTGGCGATATCGCCCGGCTCTATGGTGCACGACCCGGCTTCATCGGCACGTGGCGGCTGATCGGCGCGATCCTCGCGCACCTGGCGGTCACCGGCGGGCTGGTGCTGACCGATGGCGTGGTCGAGCAGTTGCTGGGCCAAGGGTTGGCATCGAAACTCTCGGCGCGGCTTGGCGAGGGCGTGGTCAACGGGCTGATGACCGTGCGCGTCGGCATCGCCGCCATGCGCGTCGTCCGCCCACTGCCGTTCGAGGTGGTGAAGCAGCCGATGGTGAAGGATTTCATCCCGGAGCTGGCGAATGTGCTGAACGCGGAGAATAAGTAGGCGCACGCTGATTGTCGGATTTCTTCAATCTGCCGCGGTCGCCCATCGCTAGAACTGACGACATCAATCCGGCCTCGCGCCAACAACGGAGAATGTCGATGTCGATCCTCAGCACCACCACCAAGACCGCCGCCACCCTCGCTTTCGCGCTGCTGGCCAGTGTTTCGCTCGCGGCGGAGACCGTCGTGGACCTGCCCAGCGGGGTCAAGGGCACCCTCTCGGTGCCGGACACCGGCGCCACCGGCCCGGCTGTCGTGATGCTGCACGGTTTTGGCAGCTCGCGTGACGAAG
>JBKJMF010000521.1:0-7447 GCA_046596525.1 Devosia sp.
GCCCGATCACCGCAGCTTTCGAGATGGTGTAGGCGGGGGGGTTCGGCACCGCGGTCACCGAGCTGGCAACGGTCGAGATGTTGATGCAGCCGTCCTTGCGCTCCAGCATCTGCGGTAGGATCGCCTTGATGGCGCGGATCTGGGCCCAGACATTGAGGTCGAAGGCGAACTCGAGGTCCTTGTCCGGCATGTCCATGATATTGCCCGACTGCACCACGCCGGCGCAGTTGAACAGGATGTCGATCCGCCCGATCTCCTTGACCGCCTGGTTCACCGCCGCCGTATCGAGCACGCTGAGGACGCGGGTGGTGACACCGGGCGTGCCGTCCAGTTCCTTGAGCTTTGCCACATTGATGTCGGTGGCAATCACCTTGGCGCCGGCCTTGACGAAGGCATGCACCGAAGCGAGGCCGATGCCCTGTGCCGCGGCGGTGATGAGTACGATCTTGCCGCTGATATCGGCCATGGGGTTGCTCCAGTTCTTCTTGATTGTCAGGCGGCGAGGTGCGCGACCGGCGCGCGCCTCGCGATGTAGATGGCGGTGGTCATGTTGCGTTCGACGCGGCCGCCGAATTGCGTTGCCGCGACATCGAAAAGCCCATCGAGCAGGCGCGTCTGCTCAAGAACAGGCAGCGCCGTCACATTGGAATAGGTAGCGTAGAGGGCGCGGACACCTTCGGGGTCGAGTTCGAGAGTCCAGCGCAGGAATTGCGGCGCATCGGAGTCGAAGCCGGCCGCGGCGAAGTCGGCGAGACGAGCGTCGGTATCAAGCGCGAACGGAGTCTTGCCCGAGCCGCCGCCCGAGGTGCTCAGGCGGTGCCCCTTAAACAGGTGCGTCGTCGCGTCGTGGAATGGATCGGGACGGCCCTCGTCGCCGAAGACATTCCAGACGAGCGCGACCGATCCGCCGTCGCGGAGCATCGCGTGGATGCGCTTGAGTGCCCGTACGCCGTCGAGCCAGTGGAAGGCGGTAGCGCTGACCACCAGGTCGAATGAAGCGGGCGTCAGATCCACCTCTTCGAACGGCTCGGCGATGATCTCGAGGCGCGCGTCGTTGGCCGATGCCGCGAGATAGCCAGCAAGCCGCGCGTCCGGTTCGATCGCCACCAGCCGCTCCGGATCACCCGCCAGCAGCGGAATCGTCGCGAGGCCGGTCCCTGCGCCGATCTCAAGAATGTCGATGCCCGCGCGAAGGCCGGCGCGTTCCACCAGCGCGTCCCACATCGCCTGCGGATAGGGCGGACGGGCGCTGTGATAGTTCGCGGGGTCGGCGCCGAAGGCTTCCTTGCCGAAGCTCCGCTCCAGGCTGGCTGGCTCGCTTCCAACAATCGGCACGGTGGCGCTCCTAGAGATGGATCGAGTGCGAGCCTTCGACGGTCATCCGCTCGATGGCGTCGAAGTCCCAGGCGATGCCCAGGCCCGGTTTCGAGGACGGGATGGCCTTACCATCCCGGATGGTCATCCGTTCAGTCGTCAATTCGTCTAGCTGCGGGATGTACTCGACCCAGCGGCCATTGGGGATGGCGGCGCAGAGGCCGACATGCAGCTCCATCAGGAAGTGCGGGCAGACCGCGATGTTGAAGGCCTCGGCCATATGGGCGACCTTCAGCCAAGGCGTGATGCCACCGATGCGGCCGACATCGACCTGGACGATCGAGCAGGCGTGCCGCTCGAGATACTCGCGGAAGTGCATCGCCGAGTAGAGGCTCTCGCCGACGGCTATCGGGATCGAGGTGTGATCGACCAGCCGGGTGTGGCCGGAGATATCCTCGGCGGTCAGCGGCTCCTCGAACCAGCCGATATCGAGCGGCTCGTAGGCGCGGGCCCGGCGGATCGCTTCGTCGACATTGAAGCGCTGGTTGGCATCGGTGAAGATCTCGAAGCCGGGACCGACTGCTTCACGCACCGCCGAGATTCGGCGCACGTCCTCGTGGATCGGCCGGCCGACCTTCAGCTTGCAGCCACCGAAACCATCGGCCTTGGCGCGCAGCGCGTCCTCGATCAGCGCCGATTCCTCGAGGTGCAGCCAGCCGCCTTCGGTGGTGTAGAGCTGGATGGCGTCCTGCGCGCCGCCGGCAAGGAGGTGCAGCGGCAGCCCGAGTTTTCGCGCCTTGAGGTCCCACAGCGCGGTGTCGATGGCGGCGAGCGCGATCGAGGTGATGGCGCCGGTGGTGGTGGCATGGGTGAGAAACAGCAGGTCGCGCCAGATCTTCTCGATCTCCAGCGCTTCGCGGCCGATGATGGCGGGGACCAGTGTCCGCTTCAGCAGCTCGATGACCGAGTGTCCGCCAGTGCCGATGGTATAGCTGTAGCCGGTGCCGGTGACCCCATCACTGTCCGTGATCCGGACCATCGGGGTTTCCTGCGATACGAAGGACTGGATGGCGTCGACGCGCTTCACCTTCGGCACTAGGTCGACCATCAGCACTTCGACCCGCGCGATCCGCGCCATCGCTCACTCCCTCGACTGCCAGTTGAATCCGGCTTGTTGTGCATATGTGAAAAGACTATTCGTGAGTAAGCACGTGAGGTTTCCGGCGTCAATTGCGCCGAAGGGAGGAGGGCGCGTGGTTCAGGTCGAAGATCTGGAAAAGTACCGCGCCCCGGCCCTCGACAAGGGGCTGGATATCCTCGAGCTGTTGGCGGCGACCGAGGAGAGCCTCAGCCAGGCCGAGATCGCCAAGGCGCTCGACCGTTCGCCCAACGAGATCTACCGGATGCTGGACCGGCTGGTCCACCGCGGCTTCGTTCGCCGCACGCCGGCCGACCGCTACGAGGTGACGCTAAAACTGTTCGAACTGGCGCATGCCCGGCCGCCGCTGCAGCGGCTGCTCAGCCAGGCGATACCAGTGATGCGCCGCTTCGCCCGCGATGCCGAGCAGGCCTGCCATCTCGCCACCTACGATCGCGGCAACCTGGTGGTGGCGGCACAGGTCGACGGGCCCGGCTACTGGAACGTCTCGGTGCGCGTCGGTTCCCGCATCAGCCTGATCAATACCGGCTCGGGGCATGTGCTGCTCGCCTTTGCCGCCGCCGAGGAACGGCGGCTGATGCTCGAGGAGCAGGACCAGCCCGAGCAATTGACCCCGGCGCTGGAGGAACGGCTGACACGGGTGCGCCAGCAGGGGTTCGAGAACATGCAGAGCCTGCAGATCGCCGGGGTGAGCAACCTGTCGGTGCCAATCTTGGGGCCGATGGGCCGGGTGCTGGCGGTGTTCACCTGCCCCTATTCGGAGCGGCTGGACGCGACGACCGCGCCCAACGGCGAAGCGGTGCTGCAGATGCTGATCGGCTGCGGCCAGGAGATTTCACAGCGGCGGGGGAATGGCGGCTGAGACCGTCCGATCCGGCGATATTTTGAGTGTTTGAGGAGGACTACCGAATGAAGCGTTATGGGTCGGTGCTGGGGCTGAAGCCCGAGGCGGTGGCGGATTATGTGCGGGTGCATGCCGCGGTGTGGCCGGATGTGCTGAAGCAGATCAGGAACTCCAACATCCGCAACTACTCGATCTTCCTGAAGCAGCCCGAGAACCTGCTGTTCGCCTATTTCGAGTATGTCGGCACCGACTACGAAGCCGACATGGCGCAGATGGCCGCCGATCCGGTGACGCAGGAATGGTGGGAGGTCTGCATGCCGATGCAGCAGCCACTCGACACCCGCAAGGAAGGCGAATGGTGGGCCGCCGTGGACGAGGTGTTCCACGTCGATTGAGCAGCAAACTGGCATAAGCGGCGGTCTTGGCTAGTATGTTGCCCAAGCAACAGCGCAGGCGGCAGTGATCGCCCTGCCACCAAGGGAGCCTTCGATGAACCAGCATTTGCCCTTCACGCCGCCGCGCGCCGCCGACCCGCGCATGGTGACGCGCCGCTACCAGATGCTGATCGATGGCAAATCGGTGGATGCCGAATCGGGCGAGACCATCACCCGCGAGAGCCCCGCCTATGCCGGGCTGATCGCAGGCGAGATCCCCAGGGCGTCGCTCGCCGATGCCGAGCGCGCCATCCTTGCCGCCCGCAAGGCCTTCGACGAAGGCCCGTGGCCGCGGTGGCCCGGCGCCAAACGCGCCAGGATCCTGCACAAGATCGGCGATGCCATCCTCGCTCATCAGGAGGAGCTGGCGACCATCGAGGCGCTGGAAGGCGGCAAGGCGATCGCTGGGGTGCGCGGCGAGATGGCCTTCTCCGCTGAACTCTGGCACTTCGCCGCAGGGCACACTCAGGGATTGACCGGCGAGACCCATAACGGGCTGGGCGATGGCACGCTCGGGCTGATACTGCGCGAGCCGATCGGCGTCGTCGGCATCATCACCCCGTGGAATTACCCGCTGCTGATCGGCTCGGAGCGCCTGCCTTGGGCGCTGGGCGCCGGCTGTACGGTGGTGCTGAAGCCGTCGGAGTTCACCTCGGGCTCTTCGATCCGGCTGGCCGAACTGGCGCGCGACTGCGGCATGCCGGACGGCGTGTTCAACGTGGTGACCGGCTATGGCGACCCGGTGGGACAGAGCTTCGCCGAACATCCGGCGACCGATTTCCTGAGCTTCACCGGCTCGTTCCGCGTCGGCCAGATCGTCGGCGGGCTCGCCGCTTCGCGTATCAAGCGGGTCGGACTTGAGCTCGGCGGCAAGGGCCCGCAGATCGTCTATGCCGATAGCGATATGGCGGCCGCGGCTGACACCATCGCCAGTTCGGTGTTCGGCAATTCAGGTCAGACCTGCATCGCCGGCACCCGGATGATCGTCGAGACCCGCGCGCGCGACGAAATGCTGGAGCGGCTGACCGATATCGCCAGGCGCGTGCCGATCGGCGATCCGCTCGATGACAAGGTGAAGGTGGGTTCGCTCATCCACCGCCCGCACCTCGAAAAGGTCGAGCAGTATGTTGCGGGCGGCCAGCGTGAGGGCGCGGAACTGCTCACCGGCGGCGAGCGGCTCGGCAACGTGGGCAACTACTTCGCACCGACGATCTTTTCGGGCGTGACGCAGGAGATGAGCATCGCCCGCGAGGAGATCTTTGGGCCGGTGCTTACCAGCTTCACCTTCGACAAGCCGGAAGAAGCGATCCGCCTCGCCAACGACACGCACTACGGGCTGTCGGCGCATGTGTGGAGCCGCGACCTCGACAAGGCGCTCTCGACCATCCGCAAGGTGCGGGCCGGGCGGACCTGGATCAATGGCTCCGGCGCCGGCACGCCGGAAATGGGCATCGGCGGCTACAAGCAGAGCGGCATCGGGCGCGAGCTCGGGAAATACGGGTTCGACGAGTATTCGGCGTTCAAGAATGTCTATGTGACGCTGAAGCCCCGGCCCGGCTGGCTGGGCTGAATCTGCCTGTCTGATAGCTCGCTGCGCAGGTCTTTGACCGTACCAAACTTCCTGATACAAACGCCGCTCAGTGTTTGGGAGCGTTACGATTCATGAGCCGCAACTTCCTGCTCATCGACCCCGAGGAGAGGCCGGAGGTGCTGAAGGCGCTGGCCTCCGAGGTGCGGGTGGCGATCCTGAAGCTCCTCCACATCCAGGGGCCGATGAACGTCAATGACATCGCCGCGAGGCTGAAGCAGCCGCAGTCCACCGTCAGCTCGAACATGCAGACGCTGGTCGAGGCCGGGCTGGTGCGCACCGAGACGCAGAAGGCGCGCAAGGGCAACCAGAAGATCTGCCACAGCCTGTTCGACGAAGTGATGGTGATGTTCAAGGAGGACATCCGCCCGCTCAAGGCCAATGCCATCGAAGTGGCCATGCCGCTGGGGCTTTACACCAGTTGCGAAGTCTCGGCGCCGTGCGGGCTCTGCTCCACCGAGGGCATTATCGGGCTGCTCGACGTGCCCGATACTTTCCTCGACCCGGAACGCATGAAAACCGGGCTGATCTGGTTCACCCGCGGTTATCTTGAGTACCAGTTCCCCAACAATGCGAGGCTGGCGCAGCAGAAGATCGCCTCGATGGAGTTCTCTTTCGAGCTGAGCTCGGAAGTGCCCGGCACCAGCGCCGATTGGCCCAGCGACATCACCGTCGGCGTCAATGGCCAGGACATCGGTACGTGGACCTCGCCGGGCGATTTCGGCGACAAGCGCGGGGTCTACACCCCGGACTGGTGGAAGCTGAAGGGCAGCCAGTACGGCAAACTCAAGAGTTTTCGCGTCAATGGCACCGGCACTTATGTCGACGGCATGAAGATCTCGCCGGTGTCGCTGAAGGACCTCGACCTCGATACCCACCATTCGATCCGGCTGCGGATCGGCGTCAAGGAAGATGCCAAGCACCCGGGCGGGATCAACATTTTCGGCCGCGGGTTCGGGAACTACGACCAGGACATCGTGCTGCGGATCCAGACCGAATAGCGCAGCTTCGACTGCCGTAAACCGACCGAAAGTCCACGCCCAGGCCATGAACTTCTGCCAGCATGCCTGACCCCTTGACGGGCCGGGGCGGGTTCCATATCAAGCTCGATGATATAAATCACCAAAACGGGTGACATAGGAGGAGCCGATGCGGGCGACGGTTACGGCGCACAAGGACTATACCATCTCGAAGATCGACGATCGCGTCTACGGCGCCTTCCTCGAGCACCTCGGCCGTGCCATCTACACCGGCATCTACGAGCCCGGCCACGAGACTGCCGACAAGAACGGCATGCGTGGCGACGTGGCCCAGCTGGTGCGCGAGCTGAAGGTGCCGATGGTCCGCTATCCGGGCGGCAACTTCGTTTCCGCCTATAACTGGGAAGACGGCGTCGGCCCGCGCGAAGAGCGCCCGACCCGCCTGGATCTCGCCTGGCACACCTCGGACAGCAATGCCGTGGGCGTCCATGAATTCGCCGACTGGTGCGACCTCGTCGACACAGAGATGATGCTCGCCATCAACCTCGGCTCGCGCGGCCTCGACGACGCGCGCAACTTCCTCGAGTACGTCAACGGCCCGACCGGCTCGTACTGGGGTGACCTGCGCAAGAAGAACGGCCGTGCCGACCCGTTCGACGTCAAGCTCTGGTGCCTCGGCAACGAGATGGACGGTCCCTGGCAGGTTGGCCACAAGACCGCGCACGAGTATGGCCGGCTGGCCAACGAGGTCGCCAAGACCATGCGTGCCTTCGACAAGAACCTCGAGTTGATCGTCTGCGGTTCGTCGAACGCCGACATGAAGACCTACCCAGAGTGGGAACGCGAGGTGCTCGAGCACACCTACGACAACGTCGACCACATCTCGCTGCACATGTACTTCGCCAACCGCGAGAAGAACACGGCCAACTACCTGGCACTGAACGAGAAACTCGATCGCTACATCGCCACGGTGGCGTCCACCATCAACTTCGTCAAGTCCAAGAAGCGTTCCAAGCGCGACGTCTATATCAGCTTCGACGAGTGGAACGTCTGGTACCACTCCAACAAGCAGGACCGCGCCATCCTCGACGGCAATGGCGGCTGGCCGCATGCGCCGCGCCTGCTCGA
>JBKJMF010000404.1:0-5343 GCA_046596525.1 Devosia sp.
AACGCCCCGATGCGCAACCTCCTGCCGCAACTCGGCTTCATCCAGACCGGCATGTTCGAACACCTCGATCCGGGCGAACCCGAGCTGATCTTCCTGCGCTGGCCCGGCGGCGCCGCCCCGGGGTGACAGCCGCACCTTCCGCTGTTATGCAATCGATTACATTGATCCGCCGGCGTCGAGAATCGGCCCGGCGGCACGACCACAACGAGCGCTGAAGCGCCGCCCTGTTGAGGAGACAAGATGTTTTCGATTTCGCGTGACGAACTCGGCCCGAACTTCACTTTCGGCGCCGCCACTGCCGCCTACCAGATCGAGGGCGGCCAGACCGATGGCCGCGGCACGTCGATTTGGGACACCTTCTCGGCCACCCCCGGCAACGTGAAGAATCTCGATAGCGGCGCCATCGCCTGCGACCACTACAACCGCTGGCCGGGCGACCTCGATCTGATCCGCGACGGCGGCTTTGATGCCTACCGCTTCTCCTTCGCCTGGCCCCGCCTTATCCCCGAAGGGGTTGGCGCGGTGAACCAGAAGGGCCTCGATTTCTACGATCGCCTCATCGACGGCATGCTCGAACGCGGCATCAAGCCCTATGCCACGCTCTATCACTGGGATCTCCCCAGCGCGCTACAGGACAAGGGCGGCTGGATGAACCGCGATATCGCCAGCTGGTTCGCCGAGTACGCGGCGCTGGTCGGCCACCACTTCGGTGATCGCCTGCACGCCACCGCCACCATCAACGAGCCGTGGTGCGTCGCCTTCCTCAGCCACCTGCTCGGCATTCATGCGCCCGGCTATCGCGACCTCCGCGCCGCCGCCCGCGCCATGCACCACGTGCTATTCGCCCACGGCACCGCCATCGATGCGCTGCGCGGCGAGGGCGCGAAGAACCTCGGCATCGTGCTCAATCTCGAAAAGACCGAAGCCGCCTCCGACCTGCCGGAAGACCGCGCCGCTGAGAATATCGGCGATGCGCTGTTCAACCGCTGGTATCTCGATGGCGTGTTCAAGGGCCGCTACCCCGAGGAACTGACCACCCGCCTCGCACCCTACCTGCCCGAGGGCTTTGAGAAGGACATGGAGGTCGTCTCCCGCCCGCTCGATTGGCTGGGCGTCAACTACTACACTCGCGGCCTCTACGCCGCCGGCCCCAACGGCCTGTTCGGCGCCGAACGCCGCTCCGGCGATCTCGAACAGAGCGATCTAGGGTGGGAGATCTACCCCAAGGGCCTCGAGGACCTCCTGGTCCGCGTCAACCGCGACTACACCAAGCTGCCGCTCTACGTCACTGAAACCGGCATGAGCGAGACCAACGACGAGCGCCGGGTGAAGTTCTACGACGAGCACCTCCGCGCCGTCGCCAACGCCCAGGGGCAGGGCGCCGATGTCAGGGGCTTTTTCGCCTGGTCGCTGCTCGACAACTACGAATGGGCGCAAGGCTACACCTCACGCTTCGGCATCGTGCACGTGGATTACGAGACGCAGGTGCGTACGCCCAAGGGCAGCTACCGGGCGTTCCAGGGCATGCTGCACAATACGAGGTGAGGTGAGGCGGCGGGCTGCCACAGACTCGATGCCCTCTCCCCCTTGGCGGGGGAGAAAGCTAAAACTTGGGCTTAGCGCAGCTAAGTCCTTAGTTTTAGCAAGAGAGGGGGTCGTTTGGAGCCGCCGTGCCTCCCATGATCCCCTCTCTTGCGATTTCTAAGGCTTAGCGAAGGGCTAAGCCAAAGAAATCGCTTTCTCTCCCGCAAGGGGGAGAGATGACCGGAAGATCGTGCCCGAGGTCGCCCTTTGTCCCCTGCTGATCTGCCCTACATCGCCGGCGCAGGCTGTGCCGTGTACGTCACCGTGTGCTTCCCATCCACCCAGGCATAGCTCGCCCAGCACGCATCCTCGGCGGTCGCCTTGGGGCAGTTCGTGCTGTCCACCCACACCTTCGCCACCGTCCCGGCATCGGACTGCACCAGCGTGGGCATCCCACCCATCGCCTCGATCGGCGTGGCGAACCCGTCGCCCGACACCGCGATGTCGATCTGGCACCCGCCATTGCCGCAGAACGCCGTGGCCGCAGCGCTGCACTGCAGGTTCTGCGGGTTGAGCAGGTAATCGGCGACGCCGTCGCCATCGAGGTCTGTGCTCATCGTCAGCGGCCGGTCGGCTCCCGCTGCAAGCTTGCCGCCGAGTTTCGTGCACTGGTCGGCATAGCTTGCGATCAGCGTTTCGACGCCCGCCGGGATGGCCGCGGTCACCGGCGGCACATCGTTCTGCAGGTCCGAAAACTGCTGCATCGACGCCGCCAGATTCTCCTTCAGCACCGCGATCCGCGTCGTGTAGGCCCGGCGGAGGCAGGTGATATCTGCACCGCAGGCGGCGCGGCTCTTGAGGAACGCCTCGGCGTCGTCATGCCGCGCGCCGTTCGAGCCCATCAGCATCGGCACCTTGTCGTAGGCGAAAAACAGCCCGCCCATCTCGCTATCGAGCGCCGAGGTCACACCATCGCGGCACACCGCCACTTCATCGGCGGCCACCGCCTTGCTGCAGTCGAAGCTCGCCGCCTGCGCTGGCGCGGTGACGGGCAGCAGAAACATCATACCCATCAGGGCCGGAACAAGGCTCAGAAATGCGCGCATAATTTCACCTGCCGAATGTAAGTTGTTCGAGACATTAGCGTTTTTCGCCACCACCAGCGACGCAACTCTCCGTGCGTCCTCAACGAAGCCTGAAGCCACAGCTACGGCGCTTGCCATAGCCGCCGCCATTGGCCAAGAAGCTCTCGCCTCAAGTCCTGCCAGCCCGCGGTGTCGAATGCATGTCTATGTGATCAATCTGGCCCGCCGCCCCGACCGCCGGGCGTTCATGCAGGCACAGGCCGATCGGTTGGACCTGCAACTAGACTTCATCGACGCCATTGACGCACAGTCTCCAAC
Source organism: Devosia sp. (assembly GCA_046596525.1). Taxonomy (GTDB): domain Bacteria; phylum Pseudomonadota; class Alphaproteobacteria; order Rhizobiales; family Devosiaceae; genus Devosia_A. The sequence continues at coordinate 2,928 of JBKJMF010000404.1, forward strand.
TGCCAATCTGGACGAGATCGAGGTCCGCAGCGGCCTCCATGGTCAGATGTCGAAGGGCGACCTCGCCTGTACCCTCAGCCACCGCAAATTCTGGCGCCTATTCCTCGAAACCGGCGAGCCTTACGCCGTCGTGCTGGAAGATGACGCCATCCTCTCGGACGATTGCGCCGGCTTCTTCGCCACCAGCGACTGGGTCCCCGCGGCTGCCGATGTCGTGAAGCTCGAGCGCTACGGTCGTCCGCGTCCCATGTTCATGGATCGCGAGCCCCAGCCGGCCCTTTCGCGCCACGTCGGCCGCTTCTACGGCAAATGCGCCGGCACCGCCGGCTACGTCGTCTCCGCGGCCGGCGCGCGCCTGCTGCTCGCGAGCACCACCAGCGTCGACGATCCGATCGACCAGATGATGTTCAATCCCGGCCGTTCCCGGCTGTTCGGCCGGCTCGCGCCATATGTGCTGGAGCCCGCGATCTGCGAACAGGAACAGGTCGCCGTCCCGTCAGACATAAGGGGCAACCGTCAGGCTAGCCGGCCGGGACTGCAGGGCGCGCTGAACGAGTTGCGCGCCGTGCCGAGACAACTCGGGCATGCCCTGAGCCTCATCACACCGCTGCTACTCGGCAAGATTGAGCGCCGCGTCCTCGAGTTCCGCCGCTAGCGGAACAGCAGCAGCTTCACCGCCAGGGCAACCGAGATCACCACCACCAGCGGCCGAATCAGCTTCGCGCCGAACCGGATGCCGGTCATCGCCCCGAGATAGCCCCCGACGATCTGCCCGATGATCATCACCCCGGCGACAGGCCAGACCACGTTCCCCGAGGGAATGAACAGCGCCAGCGCCCCGAGGTTGGAGGTGAGGTTCAGCACCTTGGTGTGCCCCGCCGCCCGCGTCATCCCCAGGCCGAACAATGTGACGAAGCCGAGCGTCAGGAACGAGCCGGTTCCCGGCCCGAGAATGCCGTCGTAAAAGCCGATGGCAAAGCCCATCACCGGGACGAAGACGACGACGCTGAGGCGTGCGTGGCTGTCCACATCGGTCAGCTTCGGCGCGAAGGCGAAGTAGAGCGCGATAGCGATCAGCGCCACCGGCACCGCATATTGCAGCACCGTGGTGTCGATCGACTTGACCACCAGCGCGCCGAGGAAGGCGCCGATGAAAGTGAGCGGGATGGCGATGGCCAGCATCCGCAGCGACACGAAGCCCTTACGCCAATAGGTGAAGGCGGCGATCACCGTGCCCACCACCGACTGCACCTTGTTGGTGCCGAACGCGGTGACCGGCGGAATCCCCACCGCGAGCAACACCGGAATGGCGATCAGCCCGCCGCCACCGGCGATGGCATCGACGAACCCCGCGAGCAGCCCGACGAAGCCCAGCGCGATAAGGATCGTCAGGTCGAACGTCACAGCAGGGTCGAAATCCCCGGCGGCACGCCGCCCATGATCGACAGCAGCGCCTCGAGCTGCGCCTTGCGCAGCGGCGTCCAGTCGGCGGTGCGCGAGACGATCAGGTTCGCCTCGGACTTCATGATCAGCCCGTCCTCGAGCACCCGCAGCTGGTTGGCGGCGAGCGTCGAGCCGGTCGAGGTGATGTCGACGATGAGATCGGCCGAACCGGCGGCCGGAGCGGACTCGGTCGCACCGGCGCTCTCGACGATGCGGTACTCGGCGATGCCGTACTTGGCGAAATGCCGCCGCGTCAGGTTCACGTATTTGGTCGCGACCCGCAGCCAGCGGCCATGGCGCGAGCGGAAATCCGACGCCACATCGGCAAGGTCGGTCATCTGCTGCACGTCGATCCAGCTGTCGGGGATCGCCACCACGACATTGGCCTCGCCGAACCCGAGCCCGCGCACGAACAGCACGTTCTCTTCGCCGTTCTCCGAGGCTTCGTGGATCAGGTCCGAACCGGTGACGCCGATATCGACGCCGCCGAGGATCAGCTCGCGCGCAATCTCCGCGGCGGGGTAGAAGCGCACCGTCACCTGCGGCTGGTTCTTGATCGAGCCGACATAGCTCCGCGCTCCGCCCGGCCGGGCGATGGTCAGCCGCGACGACGAGAAGGCCTTTCGCGTCAGTTCTTCGAGGCGCCCCTTGGAGGGGACGGCCAGCGTCAGTCCGCCGCTCATCGGTTCGCCTCCTTTTCCAGCCGCTCGGTCCAGAGCGCGCAGCCCGAAGCCGTCACCGGCTGCTGGGCGCCGAGCCGGTCGAGCAGCCGGTCATATTCGCCGCCCGAGGCCAGGATCGCGCCGTCGCGGCCGGTCATCTCGAAGACGATGCCGGTATAATAATCGAGCCGGGGCGAAAAACTCGCGTCGAAGATCACGTCGGCCTTGGGCGACAAGGCCGCCAGCGCCGCGGCATGGTTGCGCACTTCGAAGAGCTGCTCCTCGAAATCAAAACCATAGGCGCGGCAGAG
>JBKJMF010000518.1:0-5387 GCA_046596525.1 Devosia sp.
GGTTTCCGCATCCACCCGCGCCGTCACGTCGGCAAAGCTGATCACCAGCCCGCCATCCGGCGATGCGATCTCGCTGGCGGCGCAGCGCGTGCAGACGCTGACGCAATCGCACACCACGGTGAGCCAGCGGCTCGGGGCCGAGGGCCAGGTGCTGGAGTTCCACTCGGCGCGGCTGCCGGATGGCGGGCTGGTGATCAGCTTTGCCGACGTGACGGCGCGGGTGGATGCGGAAACCGAACTGGCGGGGATGAACCAGACGCTCGAGGGCCGCGTCGAGGAGCGCACCGCGGCGCTGATCCGCGTGAATTCGGAACTCGAAGTGGCGCGGGCCAAGGCGGATGCGGCGAACCGCGACAAGACGCGGTTCTTCGCAGCGGCAAGCCACGACCTGCTGCAGCCGCTGAACGCGGCGCGACTCTATACCTCGACGCTGGTGGAGCGGGCGGGCGGCACCGGGCTCGATGAGCTGGCGCATTCGATCGAGGCGTCGCTGACGGCGGTCGAGGAGATCATGGCGGCGCTGCTCGATATCTCGCGCATCGACGCGGGAGCGCTGAAACCGGCGGCGATGCCGTTCCAGGTGCGGGATCTGCTCAAGAAGATCGATGTCGAATTCGCGCCGCTGGCGCTGAAAAAAGAGATCGACCTCAGGCTGGTCGACACGTCGCTGGCAGTGAGCGGCGACCGGGCGCTGGTGGCGCGCATCATCCAGAACCTCGTTTCCAACGCCATCAAGTATACGCGGCCGGGCGGCCGGGTGCTGGTGGGGGCGCGGCTGCGCGGCACGCGGGTGCGGTTCGACGTGATCGACACCGGCATCGGCTTCAACAAGGACCAGCATGCGCTGATCTTCGCCGAGTTCAGCCGGCTCGAGCACGGCGCGCGAATGGCGCAGGGGCTGGGGCTGGGGCTGTCGATCGTCAAGCGCCTGGTGACGGCGCTGGGGCTGACGCTGGAGCTGGAGAGCAAGGAGGGGCGCGGTTCGCGGTTCTCGCTGTATCTGCCGTACCACCGCTCGCCCAAGGTGGCCGAGGAGGCGATCGCGGCGCACGAGCCGGTATCGAACCTCAACGGGCTGAGGATTTTGTGCGTCGACAACGAGCGGGCGATCCTCGATGCGATGGAGGGGCTGCTCGGCGGCTGGGGCTGCGACGTGCGCTCGGCGCGCTCGCTGAAGGATATCGACAAGGACGGGCTGCTGCTCGGCTGGCTGCCCGACCTGGTGCTGATGGACTATCACCTCGACCAGACCTCGGGCCTCGATGCGATCGAGTGGTTGCGGCACAATGTGGGCGGGCATCTGCCGGCGGCATTGGTGACCGCCGACCGCAGCCCGGCAGTGCGGCAACTGGCCGAGGACCGCGGGGTGACGGTGGTAACCAAGCCGGTGAAGCCGGCGGCGCTACGGGCGACGATCAGCCAGTTGGCGGGTCAGCGGGGTCGGAAGCGGGTGGAGGCTTAGGGGACCGGCACGAGCCGGGCTGCTTGTGGCCCAATGCCGACGTGCGAAAGCTCGCTCATCAGGTAAGACGATGGGGCTCAGCCGTCTGCGCCGCGCTGCTGAGCTATGGCCATGGCGAACACGCCGTTTCCGACGCTCCAGTCCGAATAATCATTCTCGTGCATGAAAATGAAGACATCCTTGGGAGACACCGCTGCATTCGTCTCCAGGTTCCGGGTAATGGCGGCATAGAGCGAGCGCTTCATTGCGTCGCTCCGTCCTCTGCGCATGGTGATCTCCACGACGATCAGTTTGTCGGAACGAGCGATACCGTTGAACTTGCGGTCGAAAAAAAATTCCCCATCCCGATACTCGGTGACGAGGTTGAACAGTTCGTCCTTGGGCATCCCGATGCCTTCGACCAGGGCGTCATGAATTCCTTGCACGATACTCTGCTTACGAGCCGGTTCAGTTCCGTGGGGCAGAGCAGTTCTAACAAATGGCATACTGGACCTCAGTGGCTTGACTGAGGCGCCATTTATCACAGCCAAACCACGGGATATATTGACATCTTGACTGGTTCATTGTGACTATTACTCACATGAAGAGTCGCAAGAATCTGCCTGTCGCGGCGCTGCGTGCTTTTGAAGCCGCTGCGCGCCACGGCCAGCTTACCGCTGCTGCCGAGGAACTCGCGGTGACGCATGGAGCGATCAGTCGGCATGTCAGCCATCTTGAGGCATTCATCGGCACGCAGCTTTTCGAGGGCGCCCGAAACCGCCCGAAACTCACCGCGGAAGGCCGCGTGTTCGGCTTCGCGCTAACGGCCGCATTCGACCAAATAGAGGACGCTCTTCGCATAATTGCGAAGGGTGATGACAGCATTCTGGACGTGGCATGCCTCAGCACTTTCGCCATGCGGTGGCTTATTCCACGGCTGCACGACTTTTCTGCCAAATATCCGCGTTATGATGTGCGCCTCGCAACCGATGATCGCCCCCCGCGCACCAAGATCGATGTTCAGATATTGGTTCTGTCGCCGGGCGATCCGATCCCGGATAACTGCTCGCTCCTGTTTCAGGAGCAACTGGGGCTGATTGTTGCGCCATCGGTCGCCAAAGATGATCCGAGTGGCCTTCGAGCTCGTGCTGCCAAGCTCCCTCAACTGGAAACGCGAACGCGCCCTCGCGTCTGGCACGAGTGGTCGCGCCTCACGAGCCATGATGGGCAGGGTATGGCCCCTATATCCAGAATGTTTGACCATTATCACCTCACCATTGAGGCTGCGCTGAATGGTCTTGGTGCAGCAATAGCGCCATGGCATCTGGTCGCGGGAGACGTAGCATCCGGTCGGTTGACCGCGCCTTACGGGTTCCTGCCCAGCGGTTATCGGTATGTCTTAAAGGTAGAGCAGTCTGGCCGGCGTAAGACTGAGCATTTCGCCAAATGGTTGAAAGAGGCAGTCGCAGCGTTTCCAGAACCGCATTGAGCGGCACCTCTACGGTCGCAGTCGATCACTCTCATCATGCTCGGATACGGCTTGGCGAGGTCGAAGAGATGTCGCTCGTCGCCCATCCGCTGGCGCCCTACAGGCTGATCGCGTACGCCTCGCTCGCCTATCTCGCTACGGAAACCGACCCGCATCGATGGCCGCTGTTGGCGCGATGCAGACACCGGGGCTCCGCCGCCAGCAGCTATCAGCCCTCAAGCCCCGCTGAGCAACTCGTCGAACTGGCCGTCTTCGATCTTCGACGCGGCAATCACCGCCTGGGTGCGGCTGTCGACGTCGAGCTTTTGCAGGATCGCCGAGACGTGGGCTTTCACGGTCGCCTCGGAGATCGTGAGCTCGTAGGCGATCTGCTTGTTCATCAGGCCGTCGCTGAGCATCATCAGGACGCGGACCTGTTGCGGCGTCAGCGTTGCGAGGCGGCGCATCAGAGCCGATTGGGAGTCCTCGGCGGGGAACTCCAGGCCTTCGGGCACGTAGACTTCGCCCGACAGCACGGTTTCGATGGCGCGGCGGATATCGGCCGGGCCGACGGATTTGTGCAAATAGCCCGAGGCGCCGAGTTCGAAGGCGCGGCGGACAATGCCGCCATCTTCGACGGCGGTGACGATCATCACCGGGATCTCGGGGTACTGGGCGCGCAACAGCAAGAGGCCGGAAAAGCCGCGGACGCCGGGCATGTTGAGATCGAGCAGCACCAGGTCGCAATCGCGGTCGGCTTCGAGCGCGGCGCTGAGGGCGGTGAGGTCGCCCGCTTCCTCGACCGAGATCGAGGGATCGCCGCCGGCCAGCGTCTGGCGCAGCGCGGCGCGGAACAGCGGGTGGTCGTCGACGATGATGATGCGACGGGTGGTCATGAACGCGTGGACTCCTGAGGGCCCTAACTAGCAAGCGACGTCAGGCTTTTGTATCCCACTTAAGGCGGGCGTGGGGGGATTCTGATTTGCCGCGGGATCGAGCCGGAAAAGTCTGCAACTTTTCCTGATCCCGCTTCTGTGGCGTCGATTCGCAAAATGCGAGCGAGGCTTAACGCGATCTTTACCATGTTTTCCCAAGAGTAACCGGATTGCTCATGGCCCGAACTGGGTCTGGGGTGTTCCGTTTCAGGTGCTTGGATCGACCGATGGCCCGCGCGACTTCCACGTTCCAACCGCAAGACTACGGCCAGCCGGCCTCCGGCGAATGGCAGGAGCTGCGCGGCGAACTCGTGGCGCTGCTGGACCAGGTCGAAACGCAGGTGGCCCGCACAGTGCGGCCCGAGCCGAGCTACCAGGGCCTCGCCGAGCGGATGCGCGACCTGCGCCATCAGGTGACGGAAGCCGAGCCCGACACGCGCCATCGCGAGGCGCTGCGCTCGGTGCAGCGGGCGATCGACAAATTCTCCGATCGCGACGAGCCGGTGCCGCACCCCAACCCGCGCGACACGCTCGAATCGGCGATCCAGCAGATCCGCACACGGCATTTTGGGGGCGCGGCCCCTGCCCCGCAGATGCAAATGCAGATGCCGCAGCAGCAAATGCCGCTGCAGGCGCCGCCGCAGTTCGATGAACTGGCCGAAGCGGTGGGCGGAATTTCGACGCGGCTGGAACGGCTCGAGGGCGAGTTGCGGGTGCAGGCCAAGGGCCAGACCACCAATGTGCGCGAGATCGCCGAGCAGGTGGGCCAGCTCAGCCATGTGGTGGAACTGCTGGCGGGCGCGGTGGGCGAGACCGGGCAGGTGAAGCGGCTCGAGGGTCATATCGCGGGGCTGGCGAAGCTGATCGCCGAGGGTCCGAAGGTCGATATGACGGCGCTGAACCAGCGGCTCGACGATGTGGCGCTGACGGTGGGCAAGCTCGCAGAGCTGCAAAAGCACTATGCCGACCGCTCGGACATGAGCGGGATGACGGCGCGGCTGGACGACGTGAGCGCCACGGTGGGACGGCTCGCCGACCTGCAGGTGCAGTACGTCAACCGGGTCGAGAGCCCGAAGGACGGCCTCAAGGAGGCCATGGCGGCGATCGAGGACGGCGTCCGCAACATCTACGACCGGGTCGATTCGATCGAGAAGGCCATGGCGATGCCGCCGGCCGAACTCGAAAAGATCACGGCGGAACTGGGCCGCGTGGCGCAGGCGATGAAATCGCCGCAGCAGCCGCAGGGGCTGATCGAGCTGATCGACGCACTGAACGACCGGATTTCCGACGTCGAGGGGCGGAGCGCGGAAGTGGGCGGGCTGAAGCTCGACATGGAGGCGCTGCGCAGCACGGTGGTGAGCGCGCTGGAGCCGCGCTTCGCGGCGCTGGAACAGCAGATCGAAGTGCTGGGCGACAAGGTGGCCGAGCGTCCGGCCGACCTCAGCGTCAGCCAGCTCGAGGCGCAGGTGCGCCAACTGGTGGCGCGGATGGACCAGACCGGCGAACAGCTGACCGGGCTCGCCAAGATGTACTCGGCGCCGGC
>JBKJMF010000098.1:0-10567 GCA_046596525.1 Devosia sp.
GGCGGGCCATTCAACCTGCGGCACCAGCATCACGACCTGCTTGGGCGCCGACTGCATCAGGTGTTCGGCCAGCGCCATCGCCCCGCGGCGGTCGTCCTGGTAGACGCTGGCGCCGTCGAGGATGTTGTCGGGCAGCTCTTCCTGGATCACCACAAGCGGTTGATCTATCGCCTGAATCTTCTCCATCACCGCCCGCCGCTTGTCGGCCGGGCCGGAAAGGATAAGACACACCCCATCAGTCTCGATCTCGCGCAGGAAGCTCGCCTCGTAGACTTCCGACGGGGCCACTCCGAGCAGCATGGTGCCATAGCTCTGCTTGCTGAGAGCAGCGGTGAGGCCCGCAAGGATCGAGGCAGTCATCGGGTCGGAGAGGTAGTACGGGGACGGATCAACCAGCACTACACCGATCGCCTGGTGGCGCTGTGTCCTGAGCCGCCGCGCGTTGGCGTGCGGGCGATAGCCGAGCGCCAGCGACACCTGCCGCACGTGGTCGGCAAGCGCTTCGCTCACCGCGCCGCGACGGTTGTTGAGCACGTTGGAGACGGTCATCGGCGTCGTGCCGGCAGCCGCCGCGACATCCCGCAGGGTTACCGCCCGCCGCCCCACCAGTGGCCTCTTGGCCGCCTTCGCCACCGCCGCACCCTCCACATCAGCCCATGCGAGGGCCTGATTTCCTTGCTGCCCGATCAGGAGCCGCCTCGCACCCGACCGGTATGGCAGCCGGCGATTCGCCTGTCGAGGCGCCGCTTTCGGGTCGCGTCGCCGCTTTGTCACGATGCCACTTGACACCTCTACCTTTAACGATAAATTCTTGTCCAGTGACTTTGTTGCCCGGGGGACGCGGTGGGCCAAATGAACGTACTCTGCCCGACCAGTGCGATCCGCGCGTTCCGTGCCCCTTCCTGGCCATGGCGCGATCGGCATGGCGTCTCTCAAGACCGACGCCGCGCCCGCAAAAATCTTAGGCTTCCTGCCAAATATTTCAGCATCGACGCGCGCCGCTCCCTGAAGAGCGGCGCGCGTCGCCTGCCACCACGAGTTCTGACGACAGGCCTCCGGGAAGTTCTGCCGGAGGCCCTTTTTCAGGAGCATGCACTATATCGATAAATCTCTTCTAGCTGGAGAAGACCCGTATGGCGGCTGCCTTGGGGCAAGCCGTACAACCAGATGGCGCCAGCGTCGCCGTCCACAGGAGTTTGAGGTGAAGAGACTGAAATTCGCTATGGCCGCGGCGCTCGCCGGCCTGATGTTCGCACCGGTGGCGCAGGCATCCGAACTGCTCGATGCCAAGGGCATGACCGTCTACGCCCAGATGGGCGGCAAGGCCGGCGACCCCACCAACCTCGCCCGTGAAGCCGGTGCCCGCTCCGCTGCGGCGCTGCTCGGCGTCAACCTGATCGAGCAGAACGGCGGCTGGGACCCGCAGGTGATGCTGCAGCAGGCCAAGGACGCGCTGGCCGCCCGGCCCGACGGCATCATCATCATCGGCAACCAGGGGCCGGAGGCTTTCGTCAACTTCCTCAAGGAAGCCAGGGAAAACAACATCGCGGTAGTCGTCGAAGGCGGCAACCTCAACGGCACGGGCCTGAGCTATTTCGGCGGCGACAATTACGGCACCGGCAAGGTGCTGGGCGAGCAGCTGGTGACCACCGGCGGTCTCAAGTCGGGCGACAAGGCCGTGGTCTATGGCGACTTCGCCAACCCGGCGCTCGCCGACATTGCCGGCGGCACGCTCGATGCGTTCGATGCGGCCGGCGTCACCTACGACAAGCTGCAGTGGTCGAACGAAGCCGTGAAGGATCCCTCGCTGGCCGTGCCGATCCTCGTCGGCTATCTCGAAGCCAACCCGGACGTGAAGGCGCTCGCCGTGCCCGGCCATGGTGGCATCACCGCCGTGCTCGACAAGGTGCTGCAGGGTGCCGGCAAGGCGCCCGGCGACGTGGTCTCGGGCGGCTACGACATCTCGCCCGCGTCGCTGGCGGGCCTGCGTTCGGGCTTCCTCACCGTGGTGATCGACCAGCAGTTCTATCAGCAGGGCTTCTCGGCCGTGATGCAGGTGGTGCTCGAGAAGAAGTACGGCCTCAAGAATATCGTCGTGAACACCGCCACCGGCGTCATCACCAAGGCTAATGTCGAGGACGTCGCCGCCCTCGTCGAACGCGGCGTCCGCTGATTGCGGCACGTTTGAAGGAAGACCAGCATGACTGACGGCCCCATTGTCCGCCTCGATCACGTGACCAAAGCCTATGGCTCGGTCGTGAGTTTGAAGGACGTTTCCCTCGAGATCGGCTCGAACGAGATCGTCGGCCTGATCGGCGACAATGGGGCCGGCAAGTCTACCCTGATCAAGGTGATCACCGGGGTGGAACCGCCGACCAGCGGCACGCTCTATATTCGCGGCGAGGCGACCAAGGGCCGCCACTCCGTCAAGCGCGCCCGGCAGAACCGCATCGAGACCGTCTACCAGGACCGGGCTCTGGGCGAAAAGCAGGCGCTGTGGCGCAACTTCTTCGTCGGCCGCGCCATCACCAACCGCTTCGGCTTCATCGACGTGAAGGCTGAAAAGCGCATCGCCGAGCAGATCATGCGCACCACCATCGGCTTTCGGTCCAAGGGCCTGAGCGTCGATACTCCCGTGAGCCGTCTCTCCGGCGGCGAGCGCCAGGGCGTCGCCATCGGCCGCGCCATGCATTTCGACAGCGACCTGATCATTCTCGACGAGCCGACTGTTGCCCTCGCCATCAAGGAAGTGCGCAAGGTCCTCGACTTCATCCTCTCGATCAAGAAGGCGGGGAAGTCCTGCATCTATATCGAGCACAACATCCAGCACGTCGTCGAAGTCGCCGACCGGGTCATCGTGCTCGATCGCGGCCACGTCGCGCTCAATGCCAGAACCGCCGATGTCGGCCTCGACGAACTCACTCGCTTCCTGCTGTCGCTGCACGACACCTCGCGCGATGGAGCCGCCGCATGAGCTCGCACCCCGTGACCGGAACCGAAAGCAAACCCACAATGAGCGCCGCCCTTCCGGCCGCTACCCAGAGCAACCCGATCGCCCGGCTGTTCAAGCTCGAGGGCGCCAGCATCGCGCTGGTCTATGTGGTGCTGGTGCTGATCTTCATGCTGCTCGCGCCACGCGCCTTCCTCGGCTACCGCACCTACATGTCGCATTTCTCGGCGGTATCGCCTCCGATGATCATCGCGCTCGGCCTGACGCTGGTGATCATCGCCGGGGAGATGGATCTCTCCTTCCCCGCCCATGTCGCGGCCTCGGGCTTCGTCTTCGCGGCCAGCGTAAAGGCCGGCATCGATCCCTCGCTTGCCTTCGTCCTGGCGTTGGGCGCCGGCACGTTGCAGGGCTTCCTGAACGGCCTGATCATCATCATGCTCGGCATCCCCTCGATGATCGCGACGCTGGCGACACTCTTCCTCTGGGGTGGCGTGGTAATCGTCTTCTCGAACGGGCTGTCGCTCTCCATCCCGGATATCGTCGAAACCCCAATATTCGCGATCTTCACCAGCCGCCTGTTCGGCTTCTTTCCGGCGCAGTTCCTCTGGGCCATCGTCGTGGCGGTGGTGCTGTGGTTCATTCTCAACCGCCACCGCTTCGGCGAGAGCCTGATGTTCATCGGCGACAACGCCGCAGTGGCCAAAGTCCTCGGCATCTCGCTCGATGCCGAGCGGCTGAAGCTCTTCACCCTGATGGGCCTGCTTTCGGCCTTTGCCGGTGTGCTGCTGACGCTCGACAGCAACAATTACTTCTCCAACCAGGGCATGGGGTACCTGCTGATCGTCGTCGCCAGCGTCTTCATCGGCGGCACCTCGATCTTCGGCGGCACCGGAACCATTGTCGGCACGGTGTTCGGCGCACTGATCGTCGGCATCATCGAGGTCGGCCTGGTCGCCAGCGGCTTCCAGGGCTTCTGGACCCAGGTGCTGATCGGCGTGGTCTTCCTGCTGTCCGTCACCCTCAACATGATCCTTGAGGATCCCAACCGGGTGCCGCTTCTGCGCAGGTTGCGCGGCGGGCGCTAGATGGAACTGCGCTGCCGACATCCTGTGTGAACGTCCGATTGGGCGTCGCAAGATCGATCGCGATCAAGCGGTCTGTAGCGCCTGTCGGGCGAGCAGGACCGCTCCGTTCGCTGGGGCGGTGCGCAGCATGTGGACACCGAGACCGATATTGTTCTCTTCGATGTGGCGCCGGAAGGCCTCGAGCAGGCGCGGCTGGTTGACGATGACGCTGCCCGCGACCACCACGTCAACCCCGACGGCGCCGCGATGGCGCAACTGGCTGACCAACTGAGCCAGATGGCGCGCGCCATCAGCGATCACCGCTTGGGCCAGCGCCGAACCGGCGTCGGCGGCAGCGAAGATGGCCGGTGCGTGCGGAGCCCAGTTGTCGACCGTCGGGTCGTCGTTGACCCGCCGCGTCAGGCGCTCGGCATCGGCGACACGAAGGCCGCGATGAGATGTCCGAGCAACCCGTCATCGGGCCGGCCATCGTCGTTGGCGGCAAGGGCGGCGCGCGTTGCTTCGCGGACGAGGCCGGCGGCACTCCCTTCGTCGCCGATCACCCAGCCCCAGCCGCCAGCGGACAGGAATTTCCCGTTGGCATCGACTCCGAGGGCTATCGCCCCGGTGCCGACGATGACGCCGATGCCCTTGGTGACGCCGGCCGCGGCAACGATCAGCGAGGCGTCGTTGACGGCGACGGTCGGATAACCGAGGGCAGCGAGCTCACGTTCCAGCGTCTCGCCCGTCTCGCTTCGGTTGATGCCCTGCGCGCCGAATGCCAGCGAGACGACCCGTCCACCGGGCGGGGTGCGCCGCTTGACCCGCTCGGCGATCCAGACGGCCGCCTTGTCCGCAGGTTCGGCATCCCATTCGAGGCTCGGTTCGGTGACGTCGAGCAGACGGCTGCCGCCGACCTCCTCGATGATCAACTGCGTCTTGGTGCCGCCGATGTCGAGCGCGGCGATGAGATCGGTCATCTCAGGCGACCTTTGTGTCAGTGTGGAAGAAGACGAACGCATCGGGATCGAGACCGCGGAGCAGCGCTGTCTCGACCGCAAGGCTCTGCATCACCAGGGTCTCGAGGATGGCGCGTTGCGCCGGTGCGACGGCCGGCGGCGGACGACCGACAGGTGCGGCTCTTCCGCGACATCGAGCGTCGTGATCAGCAGCGCATCGTGCCCGGCATGGGCAAGCGTGTGGGCGACCGACGCCTCGCGCTCGTCGCCAATCAGCACATGCGCCGTGCGCCCAGTCGATTCCATGGCGCCGTGGAGGTACTGCCGGGTCGAGAGGCCGGTTGCCGGGAGGCGTGCCACCTCACGCAGCAGCAGCGCCCCGACTTCGGCTGAGCCGGCTGAAGGCGCCGCGGCGGCGTAGTCGACACTGGCCGCATGGCGCAGCAGGCCGGCAAGCAGTTTGCCGCGCTGCGCCATGCTGGCCTCGACGGCGCGGAAGGCGGATGGCAGCGTCGACCATGATGGATCGATCTTACCCCCGTCCCAGGCCTCGGCGATCATGCCGAGGGCGGCGATCGTTGCAGTGTAGCCCGTGGTCGAGGCGTAACTGTCGGGCAGCCTGCCGAGACGGATGGTGGTCCCGGCGATATCGGCGATCGGCGACGGCGCCACGTTGACCACAGCCAGTCGCAACCGTTGTTCAACCGAGCGCAGTACCGCCAGCGTCTCCGAGCTGCGCCCGATCATGGTGGCCCGCCGATCCCGATGACCGAGATCGCCTACGATCCCGAGTTCATGCCGCCGGCCCGTGCGCCGCTGAAGCAGCTCAACGTAGTGCAGCCTGAAGGCACCAGCTTCACCCTTGATGGCCCGCCATCGCCTGGGACAAATGGTCCCTCGGCATCGGCTTCTCCCCCGCGACGGCATCATCCTCCACGACATCCGTTACGCCGGCCGCCCCGTAGTGCGCCGCGCCGCGCTCAGCGAACTGGTGGTACCTTACGGCTCGCCGGAGCGCGGGCACTACCGCAAGAACATCTTCGATATCGGCGAGTACGGCTTCGGCAAGTTCAATCATTCGCTGAAGCTCGGCTGCGATTGCCTCGGCGCCATTCACTACCTCGACTCGCACTATTGCGGGCTCGATGGCGGGCTGATCACCATCGAAAAGGATCTGCATCCACGAGGAAGACACCGGCATTCTGTGGAAGCACTGGGACTTCCGCGCCGACCGCACCGAGCTGCGTCGCGGCCGCCGGCTGGTGATTTCCTGCGTCCTGGCGGGTGATCAACCCCAACAGCTGAACGCGGTCGGCAAGCCCGTCGGCTATCGCCTCCACGCCAAGGATTGCGTCACCCCGTTCCTTGCCGAGAACGGCCCCTCCGGCACGCGCTCGAACTTCATCCGCAACCACCTCTGGGTCACGCCCTTCCACCCGGATGAGCACTACCCTGCCGGCGAATATGTCTGCAACTCCGACGGCAGCGACGGCCTCGCCGAGATCGTCAAGCAAGACCGCCCAGTGGAGAACACCGACATCGTGGTCTGGCACTGCTTTGGCCTCCACCACGTGGTGCGACCGGAGGATTTCCCGGTGCAGCCGGTGATGTCGGCGGGCTTCGCGCTGATGCCGTCGGGGTTCTTCAACCTCAACCCATCCAACGACCTGCCGCGCGAAACCAACACGGCGAGCGTCTTGGCCGACGGCGGCGAACTCGCCTGCCACTGCTGATCCTCGCCCTGGGAGCGATCGAGCCGATGAATTTTTCGGACCGGTGGCACTGTTCTTCCCGTTCGACGGGGAGGAGCAAGCAGTAGAACTCGCCAACGCCACCGAGTACGGCCTGGGTGGTGCCGTCTGGACCAGCGACCAGGCCAGGGCGCAGCGCGTAGCGGACCGGCTGGAAGCAGGCGCGGTGTTCATCAACGACTTCGTCCGATCCGATCCCCGGGCTCCCTTCGGCGGCGTCAAAGGTTCTGGGCTTTGGCCGCGAGCTGGGTGGTCTTGGTGCGCGTGAACTGACGAACGCCAAGCTGGTTTGGGGTAGTTGATCGGAGGCCACTGCCGGGATTAGCGGCCGCGCAACACTTGCATCCACTCCACATGCCCACCGCACGATAGCCCCTAAGTGCGTCGGCAGGTGCACGCGCTCGCGCTGACGCCATTCTCAATTCCGGCTTGCCAATCGCAACTTAGATGATAACGTTTCAACTTACTTGATGGGAGAATGGCCCCAACGGCCGGATCAAGGAGGAGGAACCAATGAACATGCGTACAATTACGTCCGGAATCCGTCGTCGTGCGGTGCTGGCTGGTGCAAGTCTGGCAGTACTGCTGGCGGCCGCGCCGGTGCTGGCGCAGGACCTGAGCGGCGAGCTCGTCATCCTGCAGTGGCAAGGCGGCACCGATGCCGAACTGTGGCAGAAGCTCGAGGCCGACTTCACCGCCAAGAATCCGGGCGTCGCGGTCCGCGAACTGGTGGTGACCGGTCAGGGCGACATGCGCGGTCCGATGCGCACAGCGCTACTCGGCGGCGAGAAGGTTGATATCATCATCAACACCTGGCCTGCCTTCCGTGCAGAACTGGCCGATGCGGGCATCCTGCGCCCCATTGACGATCTGTGGGCATCAGCCGGTCTCGACTCCATGCTGGACCAGTCCTGGAAAGACCTGGGATCCACAAATGGCGTGACCTACGGGGTGAACTACACCTACGGCGACCGCTCCGCCATCTGGTACAAAAAGGCCCACCTCGAGAAGGCTGGCGTCGAGCCCCCAAAGACCTGGGAGGAGTTCCTTGCATCCATCGACAAGCTCAAGGCCGCCGGCTTCGCGGCGCCGATCGCCATGCCGGCCAAGTATTGGGCGCATGGCGAGTGGTTCGAAACGCTGCTGCTGCGGACCGGGGGCGTAGAGGCTGCTTCCAAGCTCGCGGCCCACGAGATCCCGTGGACCGACGACATCGTCAAGACGACGCTCAAGAAGTACGCCGAGCTGCTCAAGGCCGGCTGCTGCGGAACGCCGGAGCAGATGTTCGCCGGCGACTGGGATTACTCAGCCGACCAGATCTTCACTGCCGATGCATCCAACTACCTGATGATCGGCATGTGGATGAACTCGCGCGCCCGCAATGACTACAAGCTCAACGAAGGTGTCGACTACTCGATCTTCCAGTTCCCGTCGCTGGGCCTGGGACATGACGACACTTCGAGCGTCGATGCCAAGGAAGTCTCCGTCACCACCAATGGTGCCAATCCGACGGCCGCCGATGCCTTCGCGGTCTACATGGTGAGCAAGGAGGCCGCCGACATTCTGGCCTCCTACGGCTATGCCTCTCCCAGCAAGAACGCCGACGCTTCGTTGCTCGGTCCCGTGCAGCAGGTGGCAACGGCAGCAGTCGCGCAGTCGAAGGTGCAGTTCGTTCTTGGTGACTTGCTCCCCGGCGACCTCGTCGATGAGTATCGCGTCCAGTTGCAGAAGTTCCTGCAGGATCCGTCCGACGCCACGATCGACACGGTGACCGCGGCGATCGAGGCCAAGGCCATGGAACTCTACTGATATGCAGGACTCCGTCGCCCCGCGAACGACGGGCACGCGTGTCGGCGTTTCCTCCCGGCTTCGTGGCGAGCAGAGCAATCTGCTCGCCACGAAGCGGAGGATCCGTGACTGGCCCGCGGCCTGGCTGCTGATCACCCCGGTACTGATTCTATTCGGAATCGCAGTGGTTTTTCCGCTGATCGACACGATCCGGCTCAGCTTCTTCGACATCAAGGGCCTGGCCAAGCCGAAGTACATCGGCCTGGGCAACTACGTGAAGCTATTCACCGATCCGGCGTTCCGCAACACGCTCCTGACCACTCTCACCTTCACCGTTTCGACTACCTTCATCTCGGTGGGCCTCGGTTGGATGCTGGCCATGGTGAGCGCCTTCGCGCCGCGCCAAACGCTGCCCTTCCGGGTGATGATCTTCGCTGCATTCGGGATTTCCGAGGCTGTGGCCGGCTACATGTGGATCGGCATCCTGCGACCCGACGCCGGCGGGCTGCTCAATGCCGCGATTGGCCTGTTTCAACCCGGTTTCGCGCAGCCCTGGCTGGGCGACCCCCGCACTGCGATCTGGGTGCTCATCATCGCGGCATCGTGGGGTGGGGTCGGCCTGCCGCTGATGCTGTGCTTTGCCTCGGTGCAGTCGATTCCCAAGACCTTGTTCGAAGCCGCCTACATCGATGGCGCGAGCCACCTGCAAGTGATGCGCAACATCATGATGCCGCTGTCGCTACCTGGCGTGCGCGTCGCAATCTTCATCAACCTGCTCGGCGCGCTTAGGGCCTTCGACATCATCTACATCCTGACCGGCGGCGGTCCGGTCCGCAGCACCGAGACGGTGGGTTACTTCATGTACCGGGAGTCGATGACGCAGTTCAAACTCGGCTACGGCGCTGCGGCGACGGTCGTCCTGCTGACCGCCGTGCTGGTTGTCTCCATTCCCGCCATCATCCAGAGAACGGCAGGTGCAAGATGATCGGACGCGCACCCCGCTGGCCCACCATCGTGCTTGCCGTCTTCGGCTTCGTCTGGATCATTCCGATCGTCGGCATCGTGATGACCTCCATCCGTCCGCTGGCGGAAACGTCGCGCGGCTGGTGGCGTATCGACACCTTCACCCTCACCCTGAGCGCCTGGCAGCGCGTGTGGGAGGCATATCCGCTCGCCCCGGCCTTCGTCACCACGGCAATCCTTGCCGTGCTGGCAACCGTGGGGACGATGCTGCTTACGCCCGCTGCGGCGTATGCCTTCCACTTTCTCAAGTTTCCGTTCCGCCGCCTGCTGCTCATCATCATCATCAACGCCTTCGTGCTGCCCCAGCAGGTGGTGATCATCCCGCTGTTCCAGCTGTGGCGCGACCTCGGGTTGATCGACAACTTCCTCGCCGTGCTCATCCCCTACATCGGTCTGAGCTTTGCGTGGTCGATCTTCCTGGTGAAGAATTTCCTCGAGGATTTCCCAACCGAGGTCGTCGAGGCCTCCCGTATCGACGGGGCCGGACCGGTGCAGACCTTCTGGTACATCGTATTGCCCAATAGCCTCAGCTCGGTCTTCGCTACCGGCATTCTGCAGTTTCTGTGGACATGGAACGCGCTGCTTCTGCCCCTGCTCTATCTCAGGACCAACGTGCCGCTGCCAGTGATCTTGGCACGGATCAATGGCACCTATGAACTCAACTGGGACCTCCAGTCGGTGGCGGCCATCGTCACAACCGTGGTCCCGTTGGTTGTCTTTCTCATCTTCCAACGTCAATTCGCCGCCGGGGCCGAATCCCGGACCGGCGCCAAGGATTAGTCATGCCCGCGACCAACAAGCCGCTCCGCTACCGCCAGATCCACCTCGATTTCCACACTTCGGAGCATATTCCGGGCATCGGCTCGGCCTTCGACGCCGACGACTTCGTGGGGACGCTGAAGGCGGCGCATGTCAACTCGATCACCATCTTTGCCAAGTGCCACCACGGGTGGTCGTACTATCCCACCAAGGTCGGCGCGCCGCACCCGCAGCTGGCGCGGCCCGACCTGATGGGCGACATGGTCAAGGCGC
>JBKJMF010000124.1:0-7809 GCA_046596525.1 Devosia sp.
AAGATCAGGATGCCGAACAAGAGCTCCGAGCCCTTGTACTTCCAGAAGCTCAGGGCATAGCCATTGATCATCGCGATGATGATCGAGACCGGCACCGACAGCGCGGTGATCTTCACCGAGTTCCAGAAGCCAGGCTTCAGGCCGTCGCAATCGCGGCCCGTACAGGCAGTATCCCAGGCCTTGAGCCAGGGATCGAAGGTCAGGAGCGCGGGCCAGTTGAACAGGTGCCCTTCGCGGATTTCCGGCAGCGTCTTCAGGGAGGTGACGATCATCACCCAGAGCGGCATCAGGAAGAAGAGGGCCGCCATGATGAGGAAGGCGTAGACGCCGATGCGGCCGACCGTGAGGTGCCTGGGCTTGGGGCCGCGCGGACCGGTAACGGCAGCGGGGCGGGCGGAAATACCGCCGGAGAGAGCTTCGGTGGTCATGCTGCCTTCCTCGACCTACGGCCGGCATTCCATTGCAGGAAGTACTGGGCGCCGATGAGCACAGCGACGGGCACCAGCATCATGGTGGCAGCGGCCATGCCCTGCCCCACATTGGCGCGATCGGTGATGTGCTGGATGACATAGATTGCCGGCACCTGGGTCGAGACGCCCGGACCGCCCTGGGTCATGGCGACGACGATATCGAAGACGCGCACCACGCCAGTGAGCTGCAGGATGAAAGCGGTCGCGATGGCGCCCCGCATCATCGGCAGCACGATGAACAGATAGGTTCTCCAGGTCGGGATACCGTCGACCTTGGCGGCCTTCCATATCTCGGAGTCAACGCCGCGCAGACCGGCCAGCATGATGGCCATGGTGACGCCCACGCCGTTCCACAGGCCGCCCAGCACGACGCCATAAAGCGCGGTCTCCATGCGCACCAGCGGGGCGAACTCGAAGCTGGTCCAGCCGAGCTGGCGGACGGCTTCCTGGATGCCGAGATTGGGGTCGAACATCCACTGCCAGACGAGGCCGGTAACGACCAGCGACATGGCGAACGGATAGAGGAAAATCGAGCGGAACAGGTCTTCCTGCTTGATGCGCTGGTCCATGAAGACCGCGAGCAGGTAGCCCGCCACCATGCCGACACCCATCGACAGGACGCCGAAGATGAGGACGTTCTGGACCGAGATGATCCACCGGTCGGTGCGCCACAGGCGCTCGTACTGGGCCAGCCCGATGAAGTTGAAGTTCGGGAAGACCTTCGAATTGGTGAACGACCAGATGATCGAAAAGATGATGCAGATGACGAACACGCCGACCGCCGTAACGATCATCGGTGTCGTGCCCAGCACTGACTGGATGTTGAATTTCTTGCGCGTGCGCGGTTTGCGCTCCGCTGCCGTACCGGCAAAACCAGTGGCCGCGCGTTCGCCAGGTTCGGCGATCTGGGTCATGGTTACTCCCCGCGTTGTTGAGACAACCGGCCCCGGATCCCCTGCCCACCCGGATACGCCGAAAAAAGAGCCGGGCGGCGCTTTTGGCACCGCCCGGACATCATAGACTACTTAGTCGGCGTTCTGAAGGATCGTCACGTACTGCGCGACGGCAGCGTCGACGGTCATCGCGTCGTCGGCCCAGAACTGGGCGACGAGGTCGTTGGTCTGGCCAACGAAGTCATTCGAACGCCACCGCTCGGTCGCCTGAGCGATGTTCTTCTCGTCACCGATGATCTCGAGGCCGCGCTTCATGCAGTCGTCAGCGAGCGACATGTCGACGTCGTCGCGGATCGGCATGGAGCCCTTGGCGTTGTTGAACAGCGCCTGGACCTGCGGGTTCACCATCATCGAAGCCATCTTCAGCTGGGCCGCCTCAACAGCCGGATCCGGCTGCTTGGGGAACAGGAAGATGTCGCCGCCGGTGGTCACGGTCGGAGTAGCGGCCGGGAGCGCGAGGCAAGCATAGTCGACACCGGCCTTTTCGCCGGCGACGCCGAACTCGCCACGAGCCCAGTCGCCCATGATCTGCAGAGCGGCCTGGTCGGTCACCACGAGGTTGGTGGTGTCGTTCCAGTTGCGGTTCGCCGAGCCGTCGTCCGCGAAGGTCTTGAACTCACGGAACTTGGTGAACACGGCCGGCATTTCGGCCTTGGCGAGATCGAGATCGAGATCCTTGAGGATCTTCTCGCGCTTGTCGACACCGAGCATGGCAGTCTGGATGACGCCGAAGGCGCCGTTGATCTGCCAGCTTTCGCCGCCGATGGCGAACGGAATGATGCCCGCTTCCTTCAGCTTCGGTGCTGCGGCGAGGAACTCATCGAAGCTGGTCGGGAGCGGCACGCCGGCCTTCTCGAACGCCGGGATCGAAGCCCAGGCCCAGTTCCACGAGTGGATATTCACCGGCACGCACCACCAGTGACCGTCAACGAGGCAAGCCGCGGAGATGGACGCCGGGCGGATGAAGCCGGCCCAGTTTTCCTTCGTTGCCAGATCGGTGAGATCCAGCAGCATGTTGCCGGCGATCAGTTCTTCGTACTGACGGCCAGGGTTGAACTGCGCTGCGCCCGGGGGATCACCACCGAGAACACGCTGCAGAATGGCGGAGCGAGCCTGCTCGCCGCCAGCGATGGCAGTATCGACCCACTTGTCGCCACCGAGAGCGTCGAACTCACGAGCGAACACCGACACAGCGGCCTGTTCGCCGCCCGACGTCCACCAGTGAATGACTTCGACATCCGCAGCGCGCACCGAGGTGCTGCCAAGCAGGGCGGCAGCCACCAGGGCCACCACCGACACGACTGACTTCATAATGTAGTCCTCCCAACGTTCACCCAGGAGCAGAACGCCCCTCGCGAAATTTGCGCCAGCCGCACAGGGGCACCTCTTATGGGTAGCCTCCGGAGCTGACTGCGTGTAATCGATTACACAATCTGTTACTGAAGATCAATGCAATCGATTGCAGGAGTTTCAGACATTCCTTGCGCGGCTGTCAAGGTCGATCTAGACAGGACGTGTGAGCGGCGGTGAGGGAGCGCTGCGAGCTAATGGTTCCACCAAGAAAAACACCGACGATTCAGGATGTTGCCCGTCACGCAAGGGTGTCCGCGGCGACCGTAAGCCGTGTTCTCAGTTCGCCCGAGAGGGTGTCCGAGACGGCGCGGGAGCGGGTGCACGCCGCCGTGCGCGAGACCGGTTATACGATGAACCAGGCGGCCCGCTCGCTGCGGCTGAAGGCGGCGCGCACGATTCTGATGGCTGCCCCCAACATTGGCAACCCGTTCTATTCGACGATCGTCGACGCGGTGATCCGGGAAGCGGCGGTGCGCGGCTACAGTGTACTTGTGGCGAGCCGGATCGGCGGCGATCCCAACCGCTGGCTCAGCGACTACCTGCTCTCCAACCGCGCCGACGGCCTCCTGCTGTTCGACGGTTCGCTCGATACCAACCGGCTGCACGGCTTGCGCGACGACGGCGTCGCCCTGCCGCTGGTTGCGGCCTATGACGAGATCCCGGACGCCAAGGTGCATTCGGTGATCACGGACAACCGGCTCGCCGCCAAGCGGGCGATCAAATACCTGGTGGAGCTAGGACATACCCGCATCGGCCACATCATCGGGCCGTCGCGCAACCAATCGACAAACGAGCGCTTCATCGGCTTCACCGAGGCGATACACGAGGCTGGGCTGTCGGTCCGGCCCGAGTGGCTGTTCCAGGGCACGTACAACATGGAATCCGGAATCGGCGCGGCGGAGCACCTGCTGGCCAGCGGCGAGCTGCCGACCGCGATATTCTGCGGCAATGACGAGATGGCGCTGGGGCTGATCCACCGGCTGCGGCTCGACGGCATCGACTGTCCGCGCGATATCTCGGTGATCGGCTTCGACGATATCGCGGTGGCCCGTTTCTTCGACCCGCCGCTGACCACCATGCGCCAGCCGCGCGAAGATATCGGCCGCATGGCGACGAGTTCGCTGATCGACATTATCGAGGGCATCGTGCCCGAGGATGAGCCGATCCATGTGGTGCTCACCTCGGATCTGGTAGTGCGCGAGAGTACGCGGGCGATCCGGTAGCAATCCCCGGCGGAGAGCTTCAGCCTCAAGGTCCCGACGCGAATTCGGGCGGCCCACTGAACCCCTCAGCGTAATATAGCTGGAAATTGCCCGTGACGTGCCCAAGTTGAACAACGTCCTGCTCGCTAATCAGCTGCGTTCGGTCAAATCTGGCCAACATGCTATCGGCGCCGCGGTGATTGTACACAAACACGAGTGCCGTGCTGCCAGTCGATCGCTCGATATACGGGCCCTGCCATTGACGGTACGCATTGCTCTTTTCTCCAAGCGCCACCACTTCGGGGTTCGTTGAGGCGAATGCCAAGAGGCTGGCGTCATCCCAGTTGTAGCCAGCGAGGAAGTCAACCTGACGGCCCCGCAGAGCCTCATCCACCTGCAGCTTCAGCCGATCCATGCCATGGATCCAAATCGGCCAGTCATTCCTGGTTGAGCCCGTCAGCATGGTGATCGGCACGACGCTGGTGGAGAACACCTGGACGATGCTAAGCGCGCCGGCGAAAGCAACATGAAGGTAGAGCACCCAGGCGCGCCGCAGCACCATTGGCGTCGCGATGATCGCACCGGCGAGGGCACTGATCACCCACCAGCCCAGAGCCTGCGTCGTCAGAGCGACTGGGGCGAAGATGAGGAATGCGAGCACCAGATTCAGGTGCGGCGCCGACCCGACGAATTTCGATCTGGCAGCTGTGCCCAGACCAATCGATGCCTTGAACAGCAAGTACAAGAGTATCGGTGACGACAGCAACATCACCTGGGCCAGAAAGCCGATCGCAGTGTCAAAACGCACCTGCTCCAAATAGCTGCTGGCATGCCTGTCGCGTAGGTGAAACAGGAACGACTCGTAGCCGTTCGTGGCGTTCCAGATCACAACGGGGAGCTGCATCAAAATTGCGATGATACCAGCGACCCATATGTGCACACTCTTGAGAAGTGGCCTCATTGTCTTGCTGACCAGCAGGCTCAAGAGCAGTGCAACACCCAGCACCACGCCATTGTATTTCGACAATCCGGCCAATCCGACGGCAAGAGCCGCGCCGTACAGGGAGAAGATGTCCACCTCCCCCCGGTCGAGCCAGGCGCGTGTAACGCGCGACCACATCGCCAAGCAGACTATCGTGAACATGATCAGCAGATAGTCGGGAGTTGCATGCGACGTCGCGACACCGAACATCGGCGACGCCACAAAAAATAGCGCAGCCACGACAAACGCGCCCCGATAGTCAACGAACCACTGACGACAACAATCACGAATAAAGTACAGCGACACGAAAATACTGAAGAATGGCAACACCCTCAAGCCATAAACGCTGTCGCCAAGTACCTTCGTAACCACGAAATTTAGCCACGCGATCAATGGCGGGTGATCACAGTAGCTGAGCGAAAGGTGCCGGGACCATATCCAGTAATATGCTTCATCGTTGACTACGGGGCTGAATATGACGTTGAGCAGCCGGAGGAGCACGAAGCCAGAAATAATGAGGCCGGCAGCGAGGGGATCGATCTGTACGATCATACTCGGCCCGGGTGCCGTTGATCTCCTCGGCTCTTCAGCACCTGCTTCCCAACTGCGCCCAGCGGGACTTGCGCTGCCGTCGAGCAGGTCCCCCGCCATCCTGGCGAAGTCAGTCTTCTTCCCCATCCCCGTCCCCCAATGTTGCCCCCCGAGGTGTAGAACGGCAATTGCGAGGCGTCTACGTCACTACCGCCTCTACTACCGGTGTAACCCGACACTGCGACCGGCTGGACGAATGTACCGCCAGGCACTCGAACGACTGTCCATCCTCGCGTCGTCGCCCCTGGCTTCAGTATTGGTGGGCGCGATGAGGAGTCGGCACGTATCACCCGCGGGATCGCGCGGCTGCCGCTCGCAACATCTCGCCATGGCATGAGCGCCCTGCCCGCGTGATCCCCCCTGCGTCACGGCTCCGCAACACAAGTTCGGTTATGTCCTGTTGCTGCCGCTATCGCGGCGTAGCAACCGCGACCCGTATTCGAGCGTTCAAGGCCGATCGGAGAGCATTGCATGACGACGGTGAGAATTCTCGTGAGGCATGACGGCGCCGGCTGGCGAATTGCCAGCCCCGGGCGCGATCTCGACACCTCATCCGGCCCCCGCCCCTATACTCAGCGCGACGAGGCGATTTCCGACGCGCTATTCGCGGCACGAATGATCCGGGCGCTGGGCGAAGAAGCTTCGGTCTATGTCGAAAACAGCGATGGCCTGCGGCTGGTGCCCGACGCGGACATACAGGTCTGGCGAAAGCACTGAGCCCCGGCAGGAGGAACCGGATGCCGCCCCGTGAGGCGCGACACCCGGCCCACCCGATTAGCGATTGTGGACGCGAAGTCGGGCAGCGCCTTAAACCCGATGCGGCTCGCTGCCACAATCTGGACTAAAGTCGGTATCCCACTGTTTATGAAAGCTAAATGACGTGTCGGACTTGCGCCGGCCTCGGGATTGACTGCTTCGCGTCTACGAGCGGATCATGGCGACGGACGTAGAAGCAGACCGCACCAACCTCGCGAGGCTCCGGGAACTGAAACGCGACCACGGCGGCGAGGTCGACGTGCTCTGCAGCCGCGACAACGCCGACCTGGCGCGGCTGCGGACGTAATTCGTTGATGGCGACCTCGGCAGGATTCGAACCTGCGACCAACAGCTTAGAAGGCTGCTGCTCTATCCCCTGAGCTACGAGGCCGTGGCGCGGGTGTAGCGCAATCGGACCTGATTGTCAGGCCTCGGGTTTGCCGACTCCCGGCGGCGATGGCAGGGTGCGCGGGACACGTGAGGTCCCTGCCCTGTTCCCCTATTTGACCCGTATCTTCTGGCTGCTGGTACAGCCGCTTTCGCTGGTGGTGCTGCTGCTCGTTGCAGGGCTGCTGCTGAGCTGGCTGAAGCGGCGATGGCCGGCGCGGGTGCTGGTCGGGATCGCCCTGCTGCTGCTGTTCCTGTTCAGTTTCACGACCTTCGGCTACCTGCTGATCACTCCGCTGGAGCAGCGGTTCGAGCGGCCGGCGGAACCGGCCCGGATCGACGGTATCGTGGTGCTGGGCGGCGGCATGGATGGCGAGGTGAACTCGGTGCGCGGCGGGTTCGAACTCAACCGCTCGGGCGACCGCATGGTCGAGACGCTGCGGCTGGCACTGCAACACCCGGAGGCCAGGATCGTCATCGCCGGCGGACCGGCGGCGCTGGTGCAGCAGGAGCCGGAGGCGCTGGCGGGCAAGCGGTTGTTCGAGGCGTTCGGTATCGCGCCGGAGCGTATCCTGCTCGATAGCCAGTCGCGGAACACCGAGGAGAATGCGAAGTTTGCCAAGGAGTTGGCCGGCGTGATCGACGGGCAGACCTGGCTGCTGGTCACCTCGGCCTTCCACATGCCGCGCGCCGTGGGGCTGTTCCGCAAGGCCGGGTTCACGGCGATCCCGTGGCCAGCGGACTATCTCGCCAGTGGCTCCGAGGGCGTGCGGATCAAGCCGGACCAGTCGACCGAGAACATCTCGGTCGGCAACCTGGCGCTGCGCGAATGGGCGGGGCTGATCGGGTACTATGTAACTGGGCGGATCGACGAGCTGGTGCCGGGGCCATAGGGCCTAGAGGTCGAAGAACGAGAGCTGCGGCGCCTGCTTGGGCGGAGGCGGCGCGATGGGCTGCGGTTCCGGCTTCGCCGCCTTGGGCCTCGCAGCCGCCTTCGGCCTCGCGACAACAACCGGTTCGACCACCGGCGCGGGCGCGAACACCGGCTCCGGTACAATGATCGGCTCGGCCACCACGACTGGGACCTTCACAGCGACCAGCCTCTTCGCCTTGGA
>JBKJMF010000322.1:0-13735 GCA_046596525.1 Devosia sp.
GTCACTGACGACGGTGAAGGATATGGCTGGCGTTGCCCCGACGTTCACGGCGGTTGCACCGGTGAAGCCCGTGCCAGTCAGGGTGATTGTGCCGTATCCGTTGTAGCCGACATACTCTACGCCTTGATACGTCATGGCCTGAAGGGACGTGACGACCGGCACCGGGATGTAGGTGAATTTCGGTGCGGGGGTCTGACCATGCATCCCGCAGAGGCAGTTGCTCGTTCCCGTCGGGTTGGCCACATAGATGTCGGTGATACCCACGCCCGCCGGCGTGACGGCGGTGATCGTTGTGTCACTCACGACGGTGAAGCTCGTCACTGGCGTCCCGTCCAAATCCATCGTTCCGCCGAAATAGACCCCGCTCGCCCCGGTGAACATGTCGCCGGTGATTGTCACTGTGGTGCCGCCCGCCACCGGACCGGACGATGGGCTCACGCTCCCGACCGAAGGCTGGAAGTCGCTGTAGCTGAAGCCGAAACGGGAGTTTTCGTAGTCAACGGCGGGCCAGGTGAAGCTCTGGCCGTCGACCGTGACCGTAATTGCCTTGCCGCCTTGGGGAAACGAAAAGGGCGGAGTGGTTATCGTCAGAGAGGTGTCGCTGTTGACGGTAACATTGGTCGCCGGGTTGCCACCGATAGACACCTCCGGCAGGGAGGTGCCTTGGAATCCGGTGCCGATCAGGGTGACGACCGTTCCGCCCAGGCCCGGTCCGGAGGTCGGCGAGAAGGACGTTATGGTCGGTCCAGCCGGTACGGCCAATGCGCCGCCCGCAACCACGACCCAGAGAAGGGCCGCGAACACGGCAGGAAATGCACGGCTCGCAGCCGCGACCGCATGCTGACACCAGTTACGCAAATGACGCCCCCACCTCAGCGGACGGTCGCTCGCAGCGACGGTTCCAGCCCGAGTACCGGTGAGGGTCCCATGCGGTCCGGCCAGAGTCCTGATATTGGGGGCCGGATTTCTGAAATTATTCTGAAATTGCGCGGATCAGCCCCGGCCTATCGCCCGCGGATCGGCGCAAGCCAGACCGACGAGCGGTGGCGGTTCGCCGCATCAAGGACGTCCAGGGGCTCGATGCCAACATCGCGGAGTTGGCGCTCGTCGGCGATGGACAGCTTGGTGGTGGGGCGGCGGGGGGACCGCACCAGGTGAAGCAGATCGGAAAGAAAGCTCATCTCGAACTCCAACGGGATTGTTTCAGGTGCAGGTCAGCCAGCTATCGCTTGCTCGTTGAACTGAATGTCCGGCTCGATGTCGGTGTAGTTCTGGATGTCGGCCTGCAGCTCATTGGCGAAGGGCGTGAATGCTGCGAGGAAGTCGTCGATCGACTTGAAGCGGTAGAAGCAGGCAGCGAGATATTTCGGGGCTGCGTCCGGTATTCCCCCGGCCAGGCCGCGCTCGACCGAGACGCTGACGAAGCCGGGGTGGGTGCTCAGCAAGGCGATCGACCTCGGCATGTGGGTGCTGGCGTAGTAGTCGAAGTCGAACCGGGCGCCCGGTCGGCGTTGGTAGAGGATGCTTACGGTGATCATCGAGGACTCGATCGCTGTTGGGCAGGGGGCGGCGCTCAGGCCTTCCGGAGGTAGGGGATCGTCCCGGCGATATCGGTATCGTCGAGCAGCTGGAACCGGCTCTCGCTGCCCGCGCGCCTTGCCGAAACAAGCGGGGCATAGTCCGGATCATCGACGAAGGCCTTGGCGGCTTCCGGTGTCGGAAACTCGATGATGGCGATCAGGGTGGTGTCGAGCGGATTGCCTTCGAGTGTCGTGACGTTGCCGCTGCGCGCCAGGTATTTGCCGCCGTGCCGGTGAGCGATCTCGTGAACGGATGCGGCGTAGGCCGGTACCCAGCTATCGTTGGTCACTTTGACGTCGGCGATAATGAAAGATGTCATCTGTCGAACTTCCTTGTGGTTCTGCCGCAAGGCGTCGGCCCGGGCAGGGCGCCTTCCTGACGCTGTCGAGGGCTCCGATCAACGATTCCGATTACCCAGTTTGACGTGGTGATTGCCTATGGGTGCCGGGTGAATCACCCAGTCAGAACGAGGTGAGCGCGTGCTTTCGGGGCAGGAAGACCGCCAGCCATTGACATTGTTGGCGGCGACGGGCGAACTGTCGTTCATGGGGACTGCGAGCTCCCCACGAGGCGTCATGCCGAAGTTTCGCGTCCAGCAATCCTAACAGGACGCATCACCATGCCCTCATTTGCATCCATTGCACCCGACAAGCTTGCCCGGCTGCTCGGCACTGCCAGGTCTCCCATCATCATCGACGTCCGCGAGGACGAGGCGCTGGACGCCGACAAGCGGCTGATCCCGGCCTCGGTCCACCTCCCTTATGCCAGCGCCGAGCAATGGGCCTCCGGCTATCGCGGCAAATCGGTCGCGGTAAGCTGCCAGCGTGGCAAGAAGCTCGCGGAAGGCGCCGCCGCCTGGCTCCGCCACCACGGCGCCGACGCCGAGGTGGTCGAGGGCGGCTTCGAGGCCTGGCGGGAGGCTGGCCTGCCGCTGGTGCCGCTGGCGGCGATGCCGAAGCGCAACGCGGCCGGCTCCACGGTGTGGGTGACCCGGTCCCGGCCGAAGATCGATCGCATCGCCTGTCCGTGGCTGATCCGGCGCTTCGTCGACCCAAGTGCGGTGTTTCTGTTTGTCGCGCCGGCTGAGGTGGGGGCGGTCGCCGAGCGGTTCGGAGCTACACCGTTCGATGTGGAGGGCGTCTACTGGAGCCATCGCGGCGAGCTTTGCACTTTCGATGTGATGGTCGCCGAGTTCGGGCTCACGTCCGAGCCGCTGGAGCGGTTGGCGACCATCGTCCGCGGTGCTGATACCAGCCGATTCGAGCTTGCGCCGGAGGCGGCAGGACTGGCCGCGATCTCCCTTGGGCTTTCGCGGATGTTCGCCGATGACCTTGAACAACTGGAGGCAGGCATCCTGATCTACGACGCGCTCTACCGGTGGTCGCGCGATGCCACGGACGAGACACACAACTGGCCGGCCAGCGGGGGCAGGGCGACGAAATGACGGCGCAGGCGATGGCGACCGCTCCGGCCGAGGCAGCTCCCCGGCACCCCACACTCGCCGAGGCGGCGGTGGTGTGGGCGAAGATCGGGCTGTTGAGTTTTGGCGGCCCGGCCGGGCAGATCGCGCTGATGCACAAGGAGCTGGTGGAGGAGCGGCGCTGGATCGCGGAGAGCCGGTTCCTCCATGCGCTCAATTTCTGCATGCTGCTGCCGGGGCCCGAGGCGCAGCAGCTTGCCACTTACATCGGCTGGCTGCTGCATGGGACGCGTGGCGGGGTGATCGCCGGCACGTTGTTCGTGCTCCCCGGCTTCCTCGTCATCGTGCTGTTGTCGGCGGCCTATGCGGTGTTCCACGAGACCACCTGGCTCGCGAGCCTGTTCTTCGGGCTCAAGGCGGCCGTCCTCGCCATTGTCATCGAGGCGGTGATCCGGGTGGGTAAGCGGGCGCTGAAGAACAACGTGATGCTGGGCATTGCGGCGGCGGCGTTCATTGCGCTGTTCGCGTTCAACCTGCCGTTTCCGCTCGTGGTGTTGGTTGCGGGGATCGTGGGCTTCTGGGGCTCGCGGGCCTATCCGGGCGTCTTCACCGGCGGGGGCAATCGGGCGGCGTCGGTTGATCTCCCGGCGGTGATCGGGCGGGGGTTTCCGGAGGCGAGGCCCAGTGGGGCTGCGACCGCCAGTACCGTCGCGGTCTGGCTGGTGCTTTGGGTGGCGCCGCTCTTTGTCATCGTGCCGCTGCTCGGCTGGTCCAGTACATTTGCCACGTTGTGGGCGTTCTTCTCGCAAATGGCGGTGGTGACCTTCGGCGGGGCCTATGCTGTGCTCGCCTATGTCGCGCAGGAGGCGGTGCAGAACTTCGGGTGGCTGCAGCCGGGCGAGATGGTGGATGGCCTGGCGCTCGCCGAGACGACACCCGGTCCGCTGGTGATGGTGCTGAGCTTCGTCGGCTTCCTCGCGGCCTTCCGCGCGCCGGCCGGCATGGACCCGCTGCTTGCCGGAGTACTCGGCGCCACGCTCACGACGTGGGTGACGTTCGTGCCGTGCTTTCTCTGGATTTTCCTCGGCGCCCCGCATATCGAACGGCTGCGCTCCAATACGGCGCTGTCCGGTGCGCTCACTGCCATCACCGCGGCGGTGGTGGGGGTCATCCTCAACCTCGCGGTATGGTTCGGGCTGCACGTGCTGTTCCGTGAGGTGGGGACGTTCCGCATGGGGCCGGTGTCGATCGCAGCTCCGGCATGGACTTCCATCGACCTGATGGCGGTGGCACTGAGCGTGGTCGCGGCAATCTGCCTGTTCCGGTTCCGGATCGGCATCCTTGCCACGCTGGCCATATGTGGCGGCTTGGGTCTGCTCCTGGCCTTACTGCCAATCGCAGGTTGAGCCCTCGAGGCCCGCCTCGAAATCACCATGACCGGACGATAGCCCGGTCGACCGAAACGCGCTGGAGCGTCAGGCGGGGCAAAATCGCAGGAGGCGGTCTTGAAATTTGACTGCAGGTCCATAATTTTGCGTGGACGCATTGGCCGACACGATGCTAATGCGATTTTCAGGCGTCAGGAGGCGCCCAGGATGGAGAAGGCTTTTCAGGTGACCCGACGACCGTAATCGGTCGGCAGCCGGCTTCGTTGGCCGGCACGTTTGTCCTCGTCTCTTCGTTCCTGGACCAGTCACATGATCGCGCCTTCCGTCTCCGTCGCTGCTGAAGCAGCGCCTCCGCAACTCGGCCTGCCCACCGTTCGCTTCGCCACTCCTCAAGACGAGCAGTTCGTCGAGGACCTGCAGGCGCTTGCCTTCGGTCCTGGGCGCTTTGCCCGTACGGCGTTCCGCGTTCGCGAGCGCTTCCCGATCGACACCTCGCTGAGCCTGATCGCCGAAGTGAACGGCGTGGCTTGCGGCTCGGTGTGGATGACGCCGGTCAGCATCGGAGGCATCGACGGCTACATGCTGGGGCCGCTGGCGACGCATCCGGATTTCCGCAAGCGCGGCGCCGGCAAGCTCTTGGCGAAGGAAGTGACGCGGATCGCGCTGGAGCGCGGCAAGGGCAGCTTCGTGCTGCTGGTCGGCGATCGCGACTATTATTGCCCGCTTGGCTGGATTCCGACCCAGCTCGGCGCCATCGAGTTCCCAGGGCCGGTCGACCCTAGCCGTGTGCTGGTTTACTCGAACGACCCCACCATGGCGGTCCGGTTGGCCGGTCCGATCAAGGCGTTCGGCGCCGGCAAGCACTCCTAGAGCACTTGCCTCCCCGCCGATCCGCCACCACTCTCAGGCGGATCATGAACGACGACTTCATCAATAGAATCAGCAGCCGGCTGCTGCGCGAACCCCAGGTGTTCGACGCGGCAGGCGGCATGTTGCCCGATTGGGTGCCGGACACGCCGCCGGGCCGCCCGCCGGTGGCGGCGGCGGTGCTGATTGCGCTGGTGCGGCGGGCCGAGGGGCTGTCGATTCTCTATACCGAGCGCTCGCCGGAGTTGCGCTCGCACTCGGGGCAGATCGCGTTTCCGGGCGGCAAGGTCGATGCGACCGACAAGGACGCGGCGCATGCGGCGCTGCGCGAGGCGTGGGAAGAGGTGCAGCTCGATCCGGCCGAGGCGCGGGTCCTGGGCTTCATGCCGCTCTACTACACCGGCACCAACTACCTGATCACGCCGGTGGTGGCGGTGGTGGAGCCGACGCGGCCGTTTATCCCCAATCCGGGCGAGGTGCGTTCGGTGTTCGAGGTGCCGCTCGACTATTTGATGACGCCCGGCAGCTACTCGACGTTTCGCATCAATCGAAACGGGCAGGAGCACAGCACCTGGCAAATCGAGCATAGCGGGCTTGTCATCTGGGGCATAACAGCGAACCTTACACGTCGCTTCCATGATCTGGCGTTGAGCCCAGAGAACGACTGGAGCCCGGAGACCGGTTGAGCAAGTTGGGGGATATCGACGACCGCCTGAAGCGCGCCGAGTGGCTGATGCGGCCGGAAACGCAGCGCATCCTGGCGCTGCTCGACGGGGCGGCGGGCCGCACACGGGTGGTGGGCGGCATCGTGCGTGACACGCTGCTGGAGCTGCCGCGCGAGAATTCCGACATCGACATGGCGACCGAACTGCTGCCCGAGGAGGTGACGCTGCGGGCCGAGCGAGCGCGGCTGTCGGTCTATCCGACCGGCATCGAGCACGGCACGGTGACGCTGAAGCTCGATACGCTGACAGCGGAAGTGACGACGCTGCGCGAGGATGTCGAGACGGACGGGCGGCGCGCCGTCGTGCGCTTCGGTACCGACTGGACGCGAGATGCGATGCGGCGCGATTTTACGCTCAACGCACTCTATGCCGGGATGGACGGGACGCTTTTCGATCCGCTGCACGGGCTGGAAGACTGCCTCGCTCGCAAGGTGCGGTTCATCGGCAAGGCGGCGGAACGGATCGCCGAGGACCGGCTGCGGGTCTATCGCTTCTTCCGGTTCTCGGCGAGCCACGCTGGCGAGCAGTTCGACCCGGATGGGCTGGCGGCCTGCGTGGCCGCGGCGGGCACGCTGGGGCGGCTGGCGGCGGAGCGGGTAGGGGCCGAGATGCGGCGGATGCTGGCGCTGCCGCGTATCGCCAACACACTGAAGACGATGCGCGAGGCGGAGATCCTGCCGATCGCGGAGACGGCAGTGCGGCTGCTTCATGGCTATGAACGGCGGGTGCGGAAGCCGGAATACAGTGCGCGGCTGGCGATCCTCGTCTCCGAACTGGGTGCGGAACGGCTGCAAGAGATGTGGCGGCTATCGAACGACGATATCGGCACGGCCGAGGCGATCCTGTCGGCGGCGCGCTTGATCTCGGAGTTTCAGTTGAACGAGGCGGCGTACCGCCATCCGGGGGCGCTGGCGGACGGGATCGACGTGGCGGCGACACTGTCGAACTGGGGCGATGCGGGCAAGCTTGCGGTGGTAGAGCAGTTGCAGCGGCTCGACGTGCCGCGGTTTCCGCTGCGCGGCAACGATCTGGTGGGCCTGGGCATGGCGCCGGGCCGGGACCTCGGGGTGGAGCTGGAGCGGCTCGAGCGCGCCTGGATCGAGAGCGGGTTTGCCCTCGATCGCCAGGCGCTGCTGGGGATGGCTTCGCCGCGGCGCTAGAGCCGTTCGCCGTTTCGTTGAAACGCCAACCGGCTCCACATTCTCGGTTGTCGCGCTTCCGAACCGGAAAAGTCTGCAATCCCCGCCTTCGCGGGGACGGGCTTTTTCCTGGAAGCGCTCTAGTGGACCGCCTCGGCCTTTTCGTGCACCCGGGCCTTGATCTCATCGACCATATTCGGCCGGACTACATCCTCGCCATGGGTGCTGCGCAGGTGGTCGGCGGCGCGGCGTACGACTTCGGCGGTTTCCTCTGCTTCGGTGTGCCAGGTGCAGCCGGGAACGAGGGTGCCACATTCGAACGATTTCATGGTCTTTGCTCCATCGTTGGTGGCAGGACATGAAGCCACGAGAATGCGGCAGGGGCGGGGCCGAGCGGCAACCATAGTCGTCGGTACAATTTATTTGGTGATTTGCGAAACATCTACCAATGTGGGGCGTAGATGTCGGTAACGAAATCAAGTCACACTCCAGTTGATGGACGAGGATGCGCAAATGCCGGGGCGAACGGATCGGGGAACGATCGTGTTCGTCTGCGACTCGCGCCACGAGGAGGATGGAAAGGCGCTGGCCGGACAACTCGGCGCGCCAGTTCATCTGATTTCGGAACTTACTCTCGATGATCTGGCCGATGCCGAGCAGGTTGTCGTCGATGCCGATCTGCGCGACATGACGTCCGTTGGACAATTGAAGCATGCGCTGGACCGCGTTCCGGCGATCAAATCTCGGACATTCCTGATCGATGAGGGTGGCGGCGCGCGGCTTTTGCGTGTGCAGGCCAATGCGCTGGGGGCGACGCGCCACATGGTGCGGAAGTTCGCGCTGGCGGAGTTGCGGCGCGAATACTCGGTGACCGGGCGGGCGCGCCGGAGTTCGACGGCGGAAGCGGCGGCACGCGCGGATGTCGGCGGCGAGTCGATCCTAAAGGCGGAACACTCGCTGGAATCGCTGTTCGAAGGGATGCTCAGCGACGCCCCGATATCGATGCCGGGGGTGTCGGAGACGGCGGCCGGGGTACTGGCGAGCGTCAAGGCGGTCGGCGCGGATGCGTGGCTCGCTTCGGTTCGCAAGCACCACGAGGCGACATTCCAGCATTGCCTGCTGGTGACCGGCGTTGCGGCCGGTTTTGCGCGCGGGGCGAAACTCGGCGGCGGTCAGGCAGCGGCGCTGATGAACGCCGCGCTGCTGCATGACGTCGGCAAGGCGGTGATCCCGCGGCACATTCTCGACAAGCCGGGTAAGCTCACGCCGGAAGAGTTCGAGGCGGTGAAGCTGCATCCCGGGGCCGGATTCGACTATCTGACCAAGCATGGCAGCGTGTCGCCGATCATCCTCGATGCGGTGCGACACCACCACGAGGCGCTCGATGGCAGCGGCTATCCGGACAAGCTGCGCGGCGAGCAGATTGCGCCGCTGACGCGGATCCTGACGGTGTGCGATATCTTCGCGGCGCTGGTCGAGACGCGGCCCTACAAGGAGACGCGGACGCCGCCACAGGCGATCACCATGCTGGTGGACATGAGCATCGGCAGCAAGGTGGACTACGCCGCAGTGCGGACGCTGGGCAGCAGCTTCGGCGTGGCGCTGCCCGAGGCGTTCGGCGACGTGGTGCGCGGGTTCACGGTCGCCCGGCCGCACGGGTAGCTAATCATCATCGAAGACGCCGAGCGGGCTGAGGCCGCCGATGGCGGTGGAGTGGGGCCGAATTGTACATAACTGGTCCGCGGGTGTCAGCACCCGCGGACCAGTGGGGTCGTTACTGGATGTAAAGCTGGACCGCGCCGTTAGCGCTCGGGACGATGTCGATGACGGTGTCGAGCACCACCTTGTTCTCGGCGAGGAGCTTGGCCGCCTCGGGGTTGGCCTTCAGGCCTTCGCGCAGCAGGTGGATCGCCTGGTCGCTCTTGGATACCGCGTTGAACGCCTTCTGCGCGTCGCCGCTATCGCTCCAGGCAGTGTCGAACCTCACGACCTGCACGGTCTTGGCCTTCAGCAGGTCACCGATGTCGTTGCTGTTGTAAGTCTGGATCTGCTGGCGGAACATGTCGATCGCCTGGCCCTCATTGGGCGCTGCGAGGCTGAAGGCGGGCGTGGCGGCGAGAGCGGGAACTGCGGGAAGGGCGACGGCCGCGGCGATGGCCAGGATTCCCATACGCTGGATGATGATGTTCATTTTCGAACTCCGTAGATCAGCGATGTTGTGCTCGGTTTCGTTGCGCTGACTGAAACCGACGGGGGTGCGTTGCACCGGCCCACGAAATCTATGGTTGCAACCTCGCGTCGGGTAGTTCCGGCCGCCTTAAGCTTCGGACACAATGTGTATGATCGGACATGTCTGGGGCATGCGAACTGCCGCAGCTGTGAAGACATTGAGCGTTCGCGCCGGAAGTGCGGCGCCGACACTGATCCGGCTTAGATAGGCCGTCGAAATGCCGCGATCGGTGACGATCGGGTCAGTTGCGGGGCGAAGGCCGACCTGGCGAATTAACTTTCGGCAAGGCGCAGTCAGGGCCACTTCACCATGGGGGGCATCGAGGAGAGGATCGAGGTGACGTTGCCGCCGGTTTTCAGGCCGAAGGTGGTGCCGCGGTCGTAAAGCAGGTTGAACTCGACATAGCGGCCGCGGCGGATCAACTGCTCGTCACGATCGGCGTCGGTCCACGGCGTTTCGAAATTGCGGCGAACGAGAGCAGGGTAGACGTCGAGGAAGGCGCGGCCGACGTCCTTTGTGAAGGCGAAGTCGGCGTCCCAGTTTCCGGAATTGTGGTTGTCGTAGAAGATGCCGCCAATGCCGCGCGGCTCCTTGCGGTGAGGCAGATAGAAGTACTCGTCACACCACTTCTTGTAGGCGGCGTAGTCGACGCCGGGATGGGCGTCGCAGGCGGCCTTGTAGGCGGCGTGGAAATCGACGCTGTCGGGATCGTCCTGGGTGCGGCGCCGGTCGAGCACCGGGGTCAGGTCGCCGCCGCCGCCGAACCACCATTTGCCGGTGACGATCATCCGCGTGTTCATGTGCGCGGCGGGAACGTTGGGGTTCCACGGGTGGATGATGACGGAGACGCCGGCGCTCCAGAACTCCGCACCGGCCTCGGTGTGCGGCATCTGGCGGGCAAAGTCCTCGGAGAAGTGGCCGTGGACGGTCGAGATGTGGACGCCGGCCTTCTCGAAGACGCGACCATGCAGCAGCCCCATCTCGCCACCACCGCCGGCCTCGCGCGACCACGGCTCGATCTCGAACTTGCCTGCGGGGCGGTCGGCGTGGGGGCCCGTGACGTCGACTTCGACGGCCTCGAGGCTGGCGCAGAGCTGGTCGCGGAAGCTCTTGAACCAGGCGGTGGCCAGTTGCTGTTTTGATTCAATGTCGGCGGGTAATGTCATGTCAGGGCTGCAAAACCGTTGGTCTGTCGCAGCGCCTCCCCTAGCACGAGGCTGCCGGCCACGGCCACGTTGAGCGAGCGCATATCTTGTCGCATGGGGATGCGGACGTGCAGATCGGAATCGGCGGCAACCTCATCGGGGACGCCGGCGGACTCGCGGCCGAGCAGCAGGATATCGCCGGGTTGGTAGGCGGCATCGTAGGCCGAGCTGCTGGCCTTGGTGGTCAGGAGGGCCAGCCGGCGGCCTTCGGCGCGGCGCCAGGCGTCGAAATGGGCGTAGCTGTCGTGTTCGGTGAACAGTGCGTGTTCGAGGTAATCGAGGGCGCCGCGGCGGATCGAGCGGGGAGAGAACTGGAAGCCGGTCGGGTGGATGATGTGCACCATCACCCCGAGGCAGGCGCCGAGGCGGAGCAGGGTGCCGGTGTTCTGCGCAATATCGGGCTGGTAGAGGGCCAGATCGATCGTCATGATTCCTGACCCCTGAGGTAAGGTTTTTCGCGGTTGCTATAGTGTCGCATCGGGGGAAAGTCACCCTGTCTCCGGCTGGACAAGGCCCAGCGACAGTGTCAAAAGAACGCCCAAATCACGCGCTGTTGAGGGCGGGGGTTGGCTTGGGCTATGTGCCGCCGCCAACAGGCACCGAGGCGCTGATCAAGACACAACAGACGGAAGCTTACCTTGGCGACGGATCCCAATAAGGACAACAAGGACCCCACTCCGGGTCGGCGCGATTTTATCTACATCGCAGCAGGCGCCGTGGGCGCGGTTGGCGTAGCCGGGGTGACCTGGCCGCTGATCAACCAGCTGAACCCCGATGCGTCCGTGCTGGCGCTGGCCAGCATCGAGTTCGACCTGTCCAGCATCCAGACGGGCCAGTCGGTCACCATCAAGTGGCGCGGCCTGCCGGTATTCGTCCGCAACCGTACCGAGGCGGAGATCGCCGAGGCCAAGGCGGTGCCGCTGTCGGACCTCAAGGATCCGCAGAGCGACGAGCAGCGCACCAAGCCGGGCCATGAGAACTGGCTGATCATGATCGCCAATTGCACGCATCTGGGCTGCATCCCGGTGGGCCAGTCGGGTGATTACGACGGCTGGGCCTGCCCCTGCCATGGCTCGCAGTTCGACACTGCCGGCCGTATCCGCAAGGGCCCCGCGCCCACGAACCTCGTGGTGCCGCCCTATGAATTCGTCACCGACACGCTTGTGCAGATCGGTTAAGGGGACCCGAGATGGCTCACGAATCCAGCTACATCCCCGGTAACGTCGTCGAGAAGTGGATCGACGACCGCCTGCCGATCATCAGGTTCGCCAAAGAGCACCTGATGGACTACCCGACGCCGAAGAACCTCAACTACTGGTGGACCTTCGGCGCCATCCTCGCCTTCATGCTCGGCGTGCAGATCGTGACGGGGATCATCCTCGCCATGCACTATACCCCGCATGTCAGCCTCGCCTTCGACTCGGTGGAGCACATCCGCCGCGACGTGAACGGCGGCCGTATCATCCAGGCCGTGCACACCACGGGCGCCTCGATGTTCTTTGCGGCGATGTACATCCACATGTTCCGCGGGCTGTATTTCGGCTCGTACAAGGCGCCACGCGAGATCCTCTGGATCCTTGGCGTGCTGCTGTTCGTGCTGATGGTGACGACGGCCTTCATGGGCTACGTGCTGCCGTGGGGCCAGATGAGCTTCTGGGCCGCGACGGTGATCACCAATATCCTGGGCGCCATCCCGGTGCTCGGCACGCCGATCCTCGAGCTGCTGCGCGGCGGCTTTGCCGTCGACAACGCGACGCTCAACCGCTTCTTCTCGCTGCACTACCTGCTGCCGTTCATCATCGCGGCGGTGGTGGCGCTCCATATCTGGGCGCT
Source organism: Devosia sp. (assembly GCA_046596525.1). GTDB lineage: Bacteria > Pseudomonadota > Alphaproteobacteria > Rhizobiales > Devosiaceae > Devosia_A. The sequence continues at coordinate 12,389 of JBKJMF010000322.1, forward strand.
GCACGTGCCGGGCAACAGCAACCCCATCGGGGTCGAGGTGAAGTCGAGCCGCGAGACGGTGGCGTTCCACCCGTACTACACGATGAAGGACCTGTTCGCGATCATCGTGTTCTGCATCCCGTTCGCGTGGTTCGTGTTCTTCGCGCCCGATATCCTGGGCCACCCCGACAATTACATCATGGCGAACAGCCAGGTGACTCCGACGCATATCGTGCCCGAATGGTACTTCCTGCCGTTCTACGCGATCCTGCGCGCCATCGACTTCAACATCCTGTTCATCGATAGCAAGCTGGGCGGCGTGATCTTCTTCGCCGGCGCGATCCTGGTGCTGTTCTTCGTGCCTTGGCTCGATACCTCGAAGGTGCGCTCGGGGACGTTCCGCCCGATCTTCAAGTGGTTTTACTGGCTGTTCGTGGCGAACTTCGTGTTCCTCACGTGGCTTGGGTCGGCTCCGGCCGAGGGCGGCTACGTACTGGCCTCCAAGATTTCCACTGCGTACTACTTCGCCTACTTCATCATCGTGCTTCCGCTGCTCGGACGCTTTGAGACGCCGCGGCCGCTGCCGACGTCGATCACTGAGTCCGTGCTGGCCAAGCACAAGGCGCCGGCGGTGGCTCAGCCCGTCGCTGCGTCGACGTCGCACTGACCCCGGGGCCCAACGCCAATGATCAAGACCAAAAGCATTATCGGCGCCCTGCTGGTGAGCATCCTCCTCGCGGCGGTTCCCGCCGCGGCGCAGGAAGGGCACTCGACGCCCGAGATCAAGAAGGAAGCCTGGAGCTTTGCGGGGGTGTTCGGCACCTATGACCGCAATCAGCTGCAGCGCGGCTTTCAGGTGTTCAAGGAAGTCTGCTCGAGCTGCCATTCGGCCCACCTCTTGGCGTTCCGGAACCTGGCGGAGCCGGGTGGCCCGGAGTTCACCGAGGGCCAGGTGAAGGCGCTGGCGGCCGAGTATGAGATCAACGATGCGGACGCCGAGGGCGGCAAGCGCCCGGGTATCGCCGCCGATCGTTGGCCGTCGCCGTTCGCCAATGACCGTGACGCACGCGACGCCAACGGTGGTGCGCTGCCGCCGGACATGTCGGTGCTGGCCAAGGCCCGCGGCACGACGCAGCCGTTCCCGTGGTGGATCCTCAACTACTTCACCGCCTACTCGGAAGGCGGACCGGACTACATCCACGCGTTGCTCAACGGCTACAAGGAGGAAGTCCCGCACGGCGTGACCAACTCCGACGGAACACCGTTCACGCTCCCCGAGGGCAAGTCCTACAACGAGTTCTTCCCAGGGCATGCGATCGGCATGGCGCCGCCGCTCAGTGATGGTCTGGTGACCTATGAAGAAGGCGA
>JBKJMF010000494.1:0-11735 GCA_046596525.1 Devosia sp.
CGCCAACAAGGTGAAGGCGGAGCTGGAGAAAGTCGAGAAGTGGGGCCGCGTTTCGGTCAATTACGAGACGACGCAGCCGCAGATGACGCTGACCATCGACCGCGAGAAGGCGGCGCAACTGGGCATCGACATCAACGGCCTCGGCGCCACCATGCAGGCGATGATCGACGGCTCGGACGTGGGCACGGTGTTCATCAACGATGCCAGCTTCTCGGTGCGCATGACCTCGACCTCGAGCCCGGTGAACGACCCGGGCGATCTCGAGTCGATATTCCTCAAGACCACCGACGCCCGCTACGTGCCGATGTCGACCATCGCATCGCTGACCGAGGCGCCGATCGCGCCGTCGCTTGGCCGCGAGCAGCAGCGCCGGGCGGTGACGGTCACCGCGGCGCTGACCGCTGGGTTTGCGCTGGGCGACGCCTACAACGAGGCGGTGACGATCGCGCAGCCGCTGTTGCCGGAGGGTGCGGCGATAATCCCGATGGCCGAGGCGAAGACGCTCGGCGAGAGCAATAATGGGCTGATCATCACTTTCGGCTTTGCGCTGGTAGTTATCCTCCTGGTGCTGGCGGCGCAGTTCGAGAGCGTGTGGAGCGCGGTGATCGTCATGGCGACGGTGCCGTTCGGGCTCGCCTGCGCGGTGTTCGCCATGCTGCTGACGGGGGTGACGCTCAACGTCTATAGCCAGATCGGACTGGTGCTGGTGGTTGGCATCATGGCCAAGAACGGCATCCTGATCGTCGAATTCGCCAACCAGTTGCGCGATCGCGGCCAGAACGTCCGCGAGGCGGTGGAGAACTCGGCCAACATCCGGCTGCGTCCGGTAGTGATGACCATGATCGCGACTGTGCTCGGCGGCGTACCGCTGATCATCGCCGGAGGCGCGGGGTCGGAAGCGCGCGCGGCGCTTGGCTGGATCATGGTGGGTGGGCTGAGTTTTGCCGCGGTGTCCACGCTGTACCTGACGCCGGTCGCCTATCTGCTGCTGGCGCGGTTTTCGAAGCCCAAGGCGGTGGAAGAAGCCCGGCTGCAGAGCGAGCTGGCAGCCGCGGATGCGGCCGAGGCCAATGCGACACCGGCACCGGCCGAGTAGCGAGGCAAAGCCGCCTGCCTGTAGGCAAGGCGGAAGGCGCCTGCCCGGGCAAGGCGAAGGCGCCTGCCTGTAGGCAAAGTGAAAGGCGCGGGGGAGCCAACCGCCCGCGCCTTTCTGGGTCCTGATCGGGGGGCGGATCAGAACACGTAGACGACCAGCTGCCCGCCGCTGCGGCCGATGGCGTAGACATCGTTCACGCTGGCGCCGGAACGCCGCAGTTCGGCTGACAGCTTGCCGCTACCGCCCAGCACGCGCTGCAGGATCTGCACCTTCTTGCTGGAGCTCACGGTCTGGACGACCTTGGCCTTGGTATCGGGGCAGAGCCGGGCCTTGATGACCTTCACGGCCTTCACGTTGCTCAGCACGGCGCGGTTGAGCTGCATCTGCGAGACCAGCGAGATCACCTTCTTGCCTTCCTGGATCGAGCAGACACGGTTGGCACCGAACCCGCCACCGCCGCCGCCGGCCACGATGATCGTGCCGCCGCCGCCGGGCCCGCCGGGGCCACCAGGACCGCCGGGGCCACCAGGACCACCAGGGCCACTACCACCAAGATTGATGGTGATGTCGCCCAGGTCGATCAGGTTGCTCAGGTCGAGGTCGAGATCAGACAGGAAATCGCCGAGGTCGAGATCGAGATCGGACAGGAGCCCGCTCAGGTCGAGATCGTTGAGCGAGACCAGGTCGGTGATGTCGCCGAGATCGAGCAGGCCGAGATCTGTCAGGTTGAGCAGATCGAGATCGCCGAGGTCGAGCACGTCGGTGACGCCATTGAGGATGCCGTCATCGAGGATGTTGCTGAGGTCGAGACCCTGCAGCAAATCGTCGCCGCCGAGCAGGTTGAGGCTGTTCAGCAGACCCTCATCGCCGTTGAGGATGCCGTTGTCCAGCAGCCCGTTCAGCACGCCATCGTCACCGTTGAGAATGCCGCCGACATCGAGACCGTCGAGCAGCCCGCTGCCGCCACCGTTGAGGATGCCTCCCACATCGAGACCGCCAAGCAGGCCGTCGTCGCTGTTGAGGATACCACCGACGTTGTTCAGCACGCCCTCGTCACCGTTGAGGATGCCGCCGACCAGTCCGTCGTCGCTGTTCAGGATACCACCAAGGTCGAGACCGTCGAACAGCCCCTCGTCACCGTTGAGGATGCCGAGATCGTTCAGCAGGCCATCACCGATATCGAGGTCGTTGAGCAGACCATCACCAATGTCGAGACCGCCCAGCAGGCCGTCGTCGCCGTTGAGGATGCCGTCGCCGATATCGAGATCGTTCAGCAGTCCATCGCCGATATCGAGGCCGCCGAGCAGGCCGTCGTCGCCGTCAAGAATGCCACCGACGTCGAGGTCGTTGAGCAGCCCGTCGCCGATGTCGAGGCCGCCGAGCAACCCGTCATCGCCATCGAGGATGCCACCGACATCAAGGTCGTTGAGCAGCCCATCACCGATGTCGAGGTCACCGAGCAGCCCGTCGTCACCGAGCAGGCCATCGTCACCGAGCAGGCCATCGTCGCCTACTATGTTGCCGAGCAAGCCATCGTCGTCAGAACCAAGCAGGTTGCCAAGCAACCCGTCATTATCGTCGTCGCCGTCACCGTCGCCGCCCAGCAGGCCGCCGAGGAGGCCGTCGCCGTCGCCGAGGTTCACGCCCAGGTTGGTATCGTCGTCGGCGCCGAGGCCGACATTGACCAGGGCGTCATCGCCGGCGTCGCCGCTATCCACGTCGAGGACGCCGCCGAGAACAGAGTCTCCATCGCCGTCACTGCCGCCGAGGACATCGCCGAGCACACCGCCGTCGCCGTCGCCGCCACCAAGAACGTTGCCGAGCAGTCCGGCTGCGTTGACTGGCACAAGACTTGTGCTGGCCATCAGCAAGATTGCTGCGAGTACTGTAATCTTTTTGGATCGCATGTCGCTTCTCCTCATTCGAAACGTGAGGGGACGATGCAACATTGAAGCTGACAGGACGCTGTCAGTTGTGACGGCGTTGCTTTCGTTCAGGAATATTCGGTTATCAGAACTATGCGCGCAAATGCTAAGTTTGCAAATAATGCCAACTTACACTTACACGCACGCACTCCTATACGTAGAAAATACTAAGGGCGCGCCCAGCGGACGCGCCCTCTGAAATCTGCAGTGCGGCTGGGGTCAGTAGACGTAGACGACCAGCTGGCCACCCTTGCGCTGAACCGCGACGACGTCGTTCGCATCATACGAGGTACGGCCGAGCGACGCCGTGATCAGCGCGTCGGACATCACCGCCCGGCGTAGCAGGTTGATCTTCTGGCTCTTGGCGAGCAGTGCCGCGACCTGCTTTTTGGCGGCGGGGCAGAGCTTGATCGGTACCACCTGCACATTGGCGGCGCGCATCCATGCCTTGATCTCGGCGCCGGAAATCTTGCCGGCCGCCGCGACCTGCAGCAACTGGCGCGTATTGTTGACGGTGCAGTTGATCACAAAGGTGTTGCCGCCGCCGAGGCTGCCGACCAGCACCGGCCTGCCGGGGCCACCAGGACCTCCGGGCCCATTGGGGCCACCAGGACCGCCGGGATCCAGAATGCCCAGATCGATAGTCAGATCGAGCCCGAGCCCGGCGAGGTCGAGCGATACTGTGGTGCTGGACAGCAGGCCAGTGCTCGACACGTTGGCGTTGACCAGTGGGTTGTTGCCCTGGCCTACCGCCGCATTGAGAACGTTGTTCCCGCCGCCGACGTCGAGGTTGACCAGTGCGTCGTTGTCGTCGTCGTTGAGCGACAGCAGTCCGCCAACGTTGGTGCCACCGCCACCGCCACCATCACCGGTGACACCGCCGACGACACCGCCGACAGTTTCGGTAACACCGCCGACCACGCCGCCGACAGTTTCAGTTAGCCCACCAAGCAGTCCGCCGGCACTAACCGGCGCAACGCTCATACCAGCGACGACTGTGAACGTCGCCAGAACCGCAAGAATATTGCTTCTCATGACATACTCCCTCACACCTGCCGCCCTTCGGCTGATGAATAGACACGTATGAGGCCGCCGTAAAGTTGCAATCGGAAAGCTCTTCAACTTGTGATTGGTTGTTCAATATCATCTTTGATTTGCTCAATTGCGCCCGTTACGTACTGACACTTAGATGAATGAAGCACGTATGCTTGTACGCGCAGCTGCTTATAGCGAAGACAATTTGTTTGAACCTTGTGTCCAATGCAAAATGTCACCAGAAGCTCCCACCGTATCTACGCGCCAGCACTTAGAGCCGCGCACATGGCTTCCGCGCGCCATTCCAGTCGCCGTTGCCACCCTGCTCGAAAATCGCAGGCGGCGCGGGCGATGTAGATGCTTTGAAATGCTTTGGTAAGGACTTTAAACATGACTTCACAACTTGTCGTAGCAAGATGACAGGAGCCTGACAGCCACTTGCCAGATATGAACACCAGCAGACGTGCTCCGCGGAGTGACGGTCCGGCGGCGTTCTGCGCCCCCGGTTTTCGCTGTCCAACGCCACCTCGATTTAGGTGAAACGATCCCTTTCCAGTCGAGACCGGCACTCTGCGTAGCCGACTCCCGATTAGCGCGTAGACGTAGGAACCCTACGGTAAGCTTTGGCGTAAAAAAAGAAGGCGCGAAGCCGAAGCTCCGCGCCCCACCGGCGTCAACGACGAGGGAGCGTCAGCCCTCGCCGCATCTGCCGATATCTCTACCCACCAACCATGGCCGGCGGCTCAGTCGGGTAACGGCAGACCGCGAGGAAAGGTTGCCGAGTTTTCGACGGGACCCGAGTGCCAATGCGATCCCGCAAATGCAAAACCCCGCGCCGTTGCCGACGCGGGGCCGAGGGTGTGGTGCAAACAACCTCTGCCGGAAGCGAACTTCCGGTGCACTTTTTTAGCAGGACTGCAAACCCCGGTCATCCCAGGACGAGGATCATGCACCGCGCAGTTTTGCCTCGGTCGTCAGCACTGCTCATTTCTTAAGCATTCACTAATGTACCTGCCCAGAGAACTGGCAGCCGACGCCGCCGTTTTCTGAATTGTATACCGAAGTGGAACCGGTATCAGCCGAAAGACCCAAGCAGAGTCAGTGGCTTACCTTCCATTTTCGGTGCTGGCACGGCGATTGCAACTTCCTCCCCGGTGCAAACAACCAAACTGTCGGAGGTAAGTATGACAGGTATTAATCGCATGATGGCCGGTATCGGCCTGGGGGTCGCGATGACTGCCGGGGCGCTCGCGCCCATTACTGCTTATGCGCAGGACACCATCAAGGTGGGCGTACTTCACTCGCTGTCGGGGACGATGGCGATTTCGGAGACCACCCTGAAGGACACCATGCTCTTCCTCATTGATGAGCAGAACAAGAAGGGCGGCGTGCTGGGCAAGCAGCTTGAGGCCGTCGTGGTCGATCCGGCCTCCGACTGGCCGCTGTTCGCCGAAAAGGCCCGCGAGCTGATCGCCGTCAACGGCGTTGCCGCCGTGTTCGGCTGCTGGACCTCGTCGTCGCGCAAGTCGGTCCTGCCGGTGTTCAAGGAACTGAACTCGATCCTCTTCTACCCCGTGCAGTACGAGGGCGAAGAGTCCGAGAAGAACGTGATCTACACGGGCGCCGCTCCGAACCAGCAGGCCATTCCCGCCGTCGACTACCTGATGAGCGAAGAAGGCGGCTCGGTGAAGCGCTGGGTCCTCGAAGCCACCGACTACGTCTATCCGCGCACCACCAACAAGATCCTCGAGCAGTACCTCAAGGACAAGGGCGTGGCGCCGGAAGACATCAAGATCAACTACACCCCGTTCGGCTTCGCTGACTGGCAGACCGAAGTCGCTGCCATCAAGGAATTCGGCGCGGCCGGCAAGAAGCCCGCCGTGGTCTCGACCATCAACGGCGACGCCAACGTGCCGTTCTACAAGGAACTGGGCAACCAGGGCATCTCGGCCGAGGACATTCCGGTCGTCGCCTTCTCGGTCGGTGAAGAGGAACTCGCCGGCATGGACACGTCGGCTCTGGTCGGCCACCTCGCCGCCTGGAACTACTTCCAGTCCGTCGATAACCCGGCCAATGCCGAGTTCATCAAGGCTTGGCACACCTATATCAAGAACGACAAGCGGACCACGAACGACCCGATGGAAGCGGCCTATCTCGGCTTCCAGCTCTGGGTGCAGGCGGTCGAAAAGGCCGGCACCACCGATACCGACGCGGTCCTCAAGGCCATCGTCGGGCTCGAAGTGCCGAACCTGACCGGCGGCACGGCCAAGGTCCTGCCGAACCACCACCTGACCAAGCCGGTCCTGATCGGCGAAATCCAGGCTGACGGCCAGTTCGAGACCGTCTGGCAGACCGAAGGCGACGTCCCGGGCGATGCCTGGTCGGACGTGCTGCCGGAAGACAAGGGCATCGAAGCCGACTGGACCGATCCGCTGACCGGTTGCGGCCACTTCGACACCGCCACCAAGACCTGCGGCGCTGCTCCGGCGGCCATGTAATCCGCATAACTCCGGCGACGGCGGCTCTCCGCCGTCGCCACCCAACTCGGTGACGCCCCACTTTCTCCGGCGATAGAGCGACCACGATGGCCACCCGAATTCTCACTCTGATCGCCCTCCTGATCGCTGTAGCTTTCGCCGCATTACCCGCCCTGGCGCAGGATGATTTTGCTGCGCAGATCAATGCGCTCGGCCCGGGCAGCTTCGCCGACCGCACCAAGGCCATGGATGTCCTCGTCGCCACCGGCGACGAACGCGTGCCGCCGGTGCTGCAGGCGCTGAGCGACGGTGACCTCTACATCCGCAAGGCCGACCAGAAGGTGGTGATCGCCACCAAGGCCGGCAGCGACCTCGCGGTGACCGATCCGGTGGATGGCGCCGACCTCGGCACACTGCCCAGCGCCAACCTAGAAAAGATCAAGAGCAACAATGGCCTCCGCGGCAAGATCCGCACCGCCATCGGCACAATGACGCTGCTGAGCCCGGATCAGCCGATCCGGCTGTCCGCCGCCCAGAGCATCCTGAAGAATGCCGATCCGGCAATGCTGGAGTTGCTCGACCAGGCGCTCGCCGCCGAAACCGACCCCGGGATCAAGAGCACCATGGAGCTGGCCCGCGCCGTCATCGTGCTGAAGACCGACGGCGCGCTGGAAGACAAGCGCGCTGCGGTCGAAACGGTGATCTCGCATAACGACCGCGCCGCGCAGAATGTGCTGATCAACTCGCTGGCAGCGGCGCCGGACGAGCTGAAGCCGACCATCCAGGCCGGCATCGACTCGATCGGCAACACGCTCGCGGTGTGGGATGTCGGGCAGAACCTGCTCTACGGCATCTCGCTGAGCTCGGTGCTGCTGCTCGCCGCCATCGGCCTCGCCATCACTTTCGGCGTGATGGGCGTCATCAATATGGCGCATGGCGAGATGGTGATGCTTGGCGCCTACACCACGTACGTCACGCAGCTGGTGATCCAGCAGGTGGCGCCGGGGCTGATGGAGTACTCCCTCGCCTTCGCGGTGCCGGCGGCATTCCTCTTCACCGCGCTGGTCGGCGTCGGCATCGAGCGCGGCATCATCCGCTGGCTCTATGGCCGACCGCTCGAGACATTGCTCGCCACCTGGGGCCTGTCGCTGGTGCTGCAGCAGGCGGTGCGCACCATTTTCGGGCCGACCAACAAGCCAGTCACGCCACCAAGCTGGATGAGCGGCACGTTCGACCTGTGGAACCTGAGCTTCACCTGGAACCGGCTTTGGATCATCGTCTTTGCCATCGTCGTCTTCGCCGCGCTGCAGCTGGTGCTCAACCGCACGCCGCTCGGCCTGCAGATGCGTGCGGTGACGCAGAACCGCCGCATGGCGTCCGCCATGGGCATTCGCACCCCGTTCGTCGACGCCATGACCTTCGGGCTGGGCTCCGGCGTCGCCGGGCTCGCCGGCGTGGCGCTGAGCCAGATCGACAACGTCTCCCCCAATCTCGGCCAGGGCTACATCATCGATAGCTTCATGGTGGTGGTGTTCGGCGGGGTGGGGAATCTCTGGGGCACGCTGATCGGCGCGCTGACGCTGGGCGTCGCCAACAAGTTCCTCGAACCCTATGCCGGGGCGGTGCTGGCGAAGATCGCCATCCTCATCCTCATCATCCTGTTCATCCAGCGCCGCCCGCGCGGCCTGTTCGCCCTCAAGGGCCGGGCGATTGAATCATGATCACCCAAATGCTGTTCAGGGCGCTCGACAAGAAGGCCATCTGGCTGGTCGTCGCGCTGATCGTCATCGCCATTGCCATTCCGGTCGCCAACCTCGTTATCCCCGAGGGCAATCCGCTGCATGTGCCGAACTATGCGGTGCCGCTGTTCGGCAAGTACCTGAACTACGCCATGCTGGCGCTCGCGCTCGACCTGGTCTGGGGCTATTGCGGCATTCTCTCGCTCGGCCACGCCGCGTTCTTCGCGCTCGGCGCCTATGCCATGGGCATGTACCTGATGCGCCAGATCGGCGCACGCGGCGTCTATGCCAACCCGACGCTGCCCGACTTCATGGTGTTCCTCAACTACAAGGACCTGCCCTGGTTCTGGCACGGGTTCGACCTGTGGTGGTTCGCCTTCATCATGGTGGCGCTAATCCCGGGCGTCCTTGCCTTCGCCTTTGGCTGGTTCGCCTTCCGCAGCCGCGTCACCGGCGTATACCTCTCGATCATCACCCAGGCGATGACCTACGCCCTGCTGCTGGCGTTCTTCCGCAACGATCTTGGGCTCGGCGGCAATAACGGGCTGACAGACTTCAAGGACATCCTCGGCTTCAACGTGCAAGCCGCCACCACCCGCGCCGCGCTGTTCGCCGCATCGGCATTCGCCCTCGCGCTGGCCGTGATCATCTGTTCGGCGATCGTCAATTCGAAGCTTGGCAAGGTGATGGTGGCGGTGCGCGATGGCGAAAGCCGCACCCGCTTCCTCGGCTGGCGGCCGGAGAACGTGAAGCTGTTCGCCTTCGTCGTATCGGCGGTGCTCGCCGGGATCGCCGGGGCGCTCTACACGCCGCAGGTCGGCATCATCAATCCGGGTGAGTTCGACCCCGCCAACTCCATCGAGGCGGTGATCTGGGTCGCCGTCGGCGGCCGCGGCACCATCATCGGGCCGATCATCGGCGCGGTGCTGGTCAATGCCGGCAAGTCGATCTTCACCGGCGCCTTCCCCGACTGGTGGCTCTACTGCCTTGGTGGCCTCTTCATCTTCGTCACCCTGTTCATGCCCAAGGGCATCGTCGGGCTGTTCAATAAGGTGCGCACCCGCAAGGGCAAGGAAATGAGTTCCGCCGCCGAGGCCGGCGAGGACCCGTCCACCCTGCCCCAGACCAGGACATCGCCGGAGCCCGCCGAATGATCCACGACAGCTCCGGCACCATGCTCTATCTCAACGGCGTCTCCGTCTCGTTCGACGGCTTCAAGGCGCTCAACCATCTGTCGATCATCGTTCATCCCGGTGAGATGCTGGCGATCATCGGCCCGAACGGCGCCGGCAAGACCACCATGATGGACATCATCACCGGCAAGACCCGCCCCGATGACGGCGAGGTGTTCTTCGACGGCCGCACCGATCTCACCAAGCTCGACGAAGCGCAGATCGCCAATCTCGGCATCGGCCGCAAATTCCAGAAGCCCACGGTGTTCGAGAGCCACACCATCTGGGACAATTTGGTGCTGGCGCTGAAGAAGCCGCGTAGCGTGCTCGCCGCGCTGCTCTATTCCGAGAGCGCCGCCGACAAGGCCCGCATCGAAGAAATCCTCGAAACTGTGCGCCTCACTGCCAGGAAGGATGAACTCGCCGCCGACCTCAGCCACGGCCAGAAACAATGGCTGGAGATCGGCATGCTGCTGGCCCAGGACCCGAAGCTTCTACTGGTCGACGAACCGGTGGCCGGTATGACCGACGCCGAGACGGTGGAGACGGCGAAGCTGCTGAAGGAGATCGCGAAAACGCGGTCAGTGGTGGTGGTGGAGCACGACATGAGTTTTGTGCGGGAGCTCGGGACGCGGGTGACGTGTTTGGCCGAAGGCTCGGTGCTGGCCGAAGGCACGCTGGACCAGGTGAGCGCCAATCCGGTGGTGATCGAAAGGTATCTGGGGAGATGATGTTGACTGAGAGAGACGGCCCCCTCCCATCCTCCCCCATGAAGGGGGAGGTGCCGCATCCAGTGTTCGGCACAATCGAGCTACAGCCCCTTTTCTTCACCTCCCCCTTCATGGGGGAGGCCGGGAGGGGGCCGTCTGCCGGCGACGGGGAGGCGGTTTCATGAGTACCGCCCTCTCGATCAAAGCCATCGACCTGCACTACGGCGCGGCGCAGGCGCTGCGCGGCATCACCATCGAGGCGAAGCCCGGGAAGATCACCGCCGTGCTCGGCCGCAACGGCGTAGGCAAGTCGTCGACGCTGCGGGCAGTAACCGGCATCAACAATGTCTCATCCGGCGAGATCGTCTTCAACGACGAGGTGCTGAAGAAGGCGCCGCCCTACAAGCGCGCCCGGCTCGGCATCGGCTATGTGCCACAGGGCCGCGAGATCTTCGCGCTGTTGACGGTGAAGGAGAACCTCGAGACCGGCTACGCGCCGCTCAAGGCCGCCGACCGCAACATCCCGGATTACATCTTCGAGCTGTTTCCGATCCTCAAATCGATGCTCGGGCGCCGGGGCGGCGACCTCAGCGGCGGCCAGCAGCAGCAACTGGCGATCGGCCGGGCGCTGGTGACCCGGCCCAAGGTGCTGGTGCTGGATGAGCCGACCGAGGGCATCCAGCCGTCAATCATCAAGGATATCGGCCGGGCGCTGCAGTTTTTGCGCGACCAGAAGGGCATGACCATCCTCCTGGTCGAGCAGTATCTGGACTTCTGCCGGGAAATCGCCGACGACATCTACATCATGGATCGCGGTGAAATCATGCATGCCGGCCCGGCCGCCGACCTCGACCTACCCGAGGTGCGACGGCACCTGATGGTGTGACCGTGCCGGCACTCGCCGCGGTTCCTCTCCCCGTCATGCAGCGGGCCCGCGGCGCGGGTCGCGTCATCGCCACCCTGCGCAACGGCCAGACCGAGATCGAGCGGCTGTTTCAGGAGGGCTGCGCCAAGGTTCGCCTTCCCCACACCCACGATGCGTCGCTGCAGGCGGTGCTGATGAACACCGCCGGCGGGCTGACAGGCGGCGACCACATCACGTGGACCGCCGAGGCCCGCGCCGGCGCCAAGTTGGTGTTGACCACTCCCGCCTGCGAGCGGGTCTATCGCTCGCTCGGCTCCGACGCGGTGGTCGAGAACCGGCTGATCGCCGGCGAAGGCGCGCATATCGACTGGCTGCCGCAGGAAACCATCCTCTACGAAGGCAGCCGGCTAGCCCGCCGGCTCGACGTCGATCTCGCCGGGGACGCGACGCTCACCGCGGTCGAAGCCATCCTCCTCGGCCGCGAGGCGATGGGAGAGGCGGCGCGCAGCGCGCATCTGCGCGACAATTGGCGGATACGCCGCAACGGCCGGCTGATCCACGCCGAGGCCACCGTCCTTTCCGCCGATCCGCACGAGCGCGACGGGCTGTCGCTGCTCGACGGCGCCCTCGCCTTTGCGACGGTGCTGCACATCGCGCCCGATGCCGAACGCCGGCTCGACGCGGTCCGCGCGCCGCCGCTTGTCGGCAGCAGCGCG
>JBKJMF010000585.1:0-10451 GCA_046596525.1 Devosia sp.
GAAGGCATAGACGATATCGGCCGAAACGCGCGAGCGGCCGATTGCCGGCAGGCTGTCGGGCAGCGAGGGGCGAAAGCCCATCCACTGCCGGCCACCGGTGGTGCTGAGGCCGGGCAGTAGCATCGCGGCCTTCTTCAGCATGGCGTCAGCGCGGGCGAAGTTCGGCGGCAGCTCTAGACCGCCCAGTTCCACCGCCCCGCCGACCCGGATACCGGTCGACAGCGGTGTGACGACGAAGCCATGCCCCACCATCACCAGTTGGCGGCGCACATCGAAGCTGCCGGACGGCAGCGTGGTGTTGTAGCCGCGCTCGGTTTCAAGCGGGATGAGATCGCCGAGCGGCCGGGTGAGGGCCTTGGACCAGGCGCCACCGCAGACGACGACCTTGGCCGCGTTGATGACGCTGCCATCGGCGAGCGTAAGCACGGCACCGCTGTTGCGGGGGCTCAGCTTCGCCACGTCGGCCTTCAGGAACTCGACGCCAAGTTGCTTCGCGGCCTCGCCAATGGCGACAGCGAAGTCGTACGGATCGGACACCGTCTGCCACTTGGGGATGAACGTCCCCGCCACGATGCGCGGCGAGAGGCCGGGTTGCAGCTCCGCCAGATCGGCGCCGCGGACGTGGCGGAACTCGATGCCCTCGGCGGCCTTGGCCGCATCGTCGCGGCCGGTTCCTCGCAACTCGGCCTCGCTCTCGAACAGCTCGAGCACCCCGTCGGAGCGGACCATGTGGCCGAGGCCGGCATCGGCGACCAGCGCGTCCATCTCACGCCGCGCTACTCGCATCAACGCGCCCTGCGCCTTGATGCCGGCGGCGACCCGGTCGGGCCAGCCGGCGCGCCAGAAGCGCAGCAGCCAGGGCGTAATCCGTGGCAGGTAGGCCGGGGGGATGGTGAGTGGCCCGAGCGGGTCGCTGAGCCAACGCGGCAGCTTGCCGAGCACGCCGGAAGTCGCGAGCGGGATCACGTCGGAGAAGGCGAGCGCGCCGGCATTGCCGCGGCTGGTCTCCTCGGCAATGCCCTTCCTATCGATCAGCAGCACCTGCCGACCGGCCTGCGCGAGCTTGAACGCCGTCGCGACGCCGACAATGCCGGCGCCGACGATGGCAACATCGATGCTTCGAGTGGTGGTCACTTCAGGCTGCGATACCGAGATTGGGACGGGTGGCGAGCGCGCGCTCGACGATCACCTCGATCTTGCGGCGCTCCTCGCCTACCAGCGTCAGGCGCGGTGCGCGGACCCATTCCTTGCCCTCGCCGGTCATCTGGTTCACCAGCTTGATGTACTGCACGAGCTTGGTCGCCACATCGAGGTGCAGCAACGGCATGAACCAGCGATAGATCGCCAGCGCTTCCTCGGTGCGGCCGGCCTTGGCGAGGCGGAACATCTCGACGGATTCGCGCGGGAAGGAGTTGGTCAGCCCCGAAACCCAGCCCACCGCGCCGAACAGCACGTTCTCGAGCATCAGGTCGTCGACGCCGCAGATGATCTCGAAGCGGTCGCCGAGCAGGTTGATCATGTCGGTGATGCGCCGGCTGTCATGGCTCGATTCCTTCACCGCGATGAGGTTGGGCTCGCTGGCCAGCTCCTTGAAGGACTCGGGCTTCAGATCGAGCTTATAGGCGACGTGGTTGTTGTAGATCATGATCGGCAGGTCGACGCCGCGCGCCACGCTGCGGAAGTGCTGCTCGCCCTCGCGCGCGTCCTGCTGGTAGACCATCGTCGGCAGCGCCATGATGCCGACGGCGCCGGCGCTCTTCATGCGCTTGGCCGAAGCGATCGCAAGCTCGGTGGTGTACTCGGCGACGCCGGCGATGATCGGTGCCCGGCCGTTGACGGTCTCGACGGCATTGCGGATCACGGCATCCTTCTCGTCGAGGCTGAGCGAGGAGTTCTCGCCCAGCGTCCCGAGCATGACGAAGCCGTCGCAGCCCGCCGCAAGGCAGCTCTCGAGGTGACGCGAGGTTGCCTGGTGGTCGAGCGCGCCATCCTGCTTCATTTCGGTCATGAGGGCGGGGATCACGCCATGAAAGATGGAAGTCATTTTCTAGTCCTGTGAGTTGGGAGGAGGGGTATCAGGTGCCCAGGTAGGCCTGGACGATGGTGGGGTCGGCGCGCAGTTGCGCCGCCGGTCCTTGCAGCTTGATGGCGCCGCTCTCGAGCACGTAGCCGAAATGCGCGAGCTTCAGCGCCAGCCGGGCATTCTGTTCGACCAGGAGGATCGTGGTGCCGGCCTCGTTCAGCCGTTTGACGATCAGCATGGTCTCGAGCACCAGCTTGGGCGCGAGGCCCATCGAGGGCTCGTCGAGCAGCAGGATTTTCGGCCCGTGCATCAGCGCCCGGCCGATGGCTAGCATCTGCTGCTCGCCGCCCGACAGCAGCGAGCCGTCGGAATTGGCGCGGGTTCTGAGGATCGGGAACTGCGCGAACACCTGCTCGAGCCGTTGCTTCCGCAAGTTCGCGTCGGCGACGGTGAAGGCGCCGAGTTCCAGGTTTTCGCGCACGCTGAGGCCGCGCAGCACATGCCGGCCTTCCGGCACGTGGACGATGCCCATGCGGGCGATCTCGTGCGCATTGACCTGAGTGATGTCGCGGCCCTCAAACAGTACGCGGCCGGCCTTGGCGCGGACGAGGCCGGAGATGGTCTTGAGCGTGGTGGTCTTGCCGGCGCCATTGGCGCCCAGCAGGGTGACGATCTGGCCGCGCCGGACATCGAGGTCGATGCCTTTCACCGCGTCGATCTTGCCATAGGCAGCAGCGACGCCTTCGAGCTGCAGCAGGATTTCGGGATCAGAGGCCAAGGGCGTTCTCCCCGTCTTCGACGCCCAGATAGGCCTCGATCACCTTCGGGTTGGACTGGATTTCCTTGGCCGTCCCCTCGGCAATCATCACGCCATGGTCGAGCACGCTGATGCGCTCGGAAATGCGCATCACCAGCCCGGTGTCGTGCTCGATCAGCAGCACCGCGATACCGCGTTCGTCGCGGATGCGGCCGATGAGGCCGATCAGCTCCTCCTTCTCGCCCGACGTGAGGCCGGCTGCCGGTTCGTCGAGCAGCAGCAGCTTGGGCTGGGTGGCGAGCGCCCGGGCGATCTCGACGCGGCGCTGCCAGCCATAGGGCAGGGTCGTCGCGTCGCGGTCCCAGCCGTCGGCGATGCCGACGAAGCTGAGGCAGGCCTCGGAGAAGTCGCGGATTTCGCGCTCCTCGCGCCGCTGCGACGGCAGCCCGAGAATGGCGCCGATGATGCCGGCACTCGACCGGCAGTGCATGCCGGACATGACGTTCTCGCGCACGCTCATCTGCCGGAACAGCCGCACGTTCTGGAACGTGCGGGCGATGCCGGCGCTGGTCACCTGGTGCGGTTTCAGCTTCAGCGTCTCGTGTCCGT
The DNA here is from genome assembly GCA_046596525.1 of Devosia sp. Taxonomy (GTDB): domain Bacteria; phylum Pseudomonadota; class Alphaproteobacteria; order Rhizobiales; family Devosiaceae; genus Devosia_A. The sequence goes on from JBKJMF010000585.1 coordinate 3,390, forward strand.
CGAGGCGGATCGAGCCGAGCTGCGGCTTGTAGAAGCCGGTGATGCAGTTGAACAGCGAGGTCTTGCCGGCGCCGTTGGGGCCGATCAGGCTGACGATGGCGCCGGCCGGGACGTCGAAGTCGACGCCGTCGAGCACCTTGCTGCCGGCAAAACTGAGGCCGACGCCGCTGAGCTGGAGGAGGGCGCTCATCGCTTGCCTCCTACCGGCCAGATGCCGCTGGGGCGGAACAGCATGATCAGCAGCAGGCCGACGGCAAAGATCAGCAGCCGCATATCGCCCGCGTCGCGCAGCAGTTCGGGTCCGAGGATGACGATGAAGGCGCCGAGAATGACGCCCGGGATCTTGCCCATGCCGCCCAGGATCACCGCCATCAGGATCAACACCGATTGCCGGAACGAGAAGCTTTCGGGCGAGATGGCGCCGAGGTTGACGGCGAAGAAGGCGCCACCGACCGAGCCGTAGATGGCGCCGACGACATAGGCGGCAAGCTTCACCCGCACCCGGTTGATGCCCATCGCCTCGGCCGCGTCCTCATCGTGCCGGACATAGAGCCAGGCCCGGCCGAGGCGGGAGTTGGCGAGGCGCACCGAGACGACCACGGCGATAATCGCGAGGCCGCAGAACACATAGTAGAAATCGAGCGGGGTGTTGATGTGCCAGCCGAACAACCAGGGCTGCTCGATGCCCGAGAGGCCGCTGGCGCCGCCGGTTTCGCGCAGGTTGCGGGCGGTGATGCGGACGATTTCGCCGAAGCCCAGGGTGACGATGGCGAGATAGTCGGAGCGGAGCCGCAGCGTTGGGGCGCCGATGATGACGCCGGCCACTGCCGCGAGGCCGATGGCCAGCGGCAGCGCCAGCCAGAAATTGAGCCCAAAGGTCAGCGTCGCGATGCCGACAGTGTAGGCGCCGACGGCGAAGAAGGCGGCAAAGCCGAGATCGAGCAGGCCGGCATAGCCGACGACGATGTTGAGCCCGAGCGCCAGCACGACATAAAGCAGCGCGTTGGTGAGGATCACCGTCGCATAGGGGCCGAGCAGCGGCGCGGCGGCCATGGCAGCGAGGATGATGGCGAGCGCGACGCCGCGCTTGGCCGGGGTATCGAGGATATTGGTGAGGCCGCCCCAGGCACTCGGTCGGGTCGGGAGGTCAGCCATCACATGCGCTCCTGTTCGGATTTGCCGAGGAGCCCGGTGGGCTTGAAGACGAGGACGAGGATCAGCACCGAGAACGAGAACACGTCCTTCCACTCACTGCCGACGCCGGGCAGTTGCGTGCCGAAGCTTTCGAGCAGGCCGAGGATCAGGCCACCCAGCATGGCGCCCGGGATCGAACCGATGCCGCCGATGACCGCCGCGGTGAAGGCCTTGAGCCCGATGAGGAAGCCCATGAAGTACCACAGCGAGCCGTAATAGGCTCCAGCCATGGTGCCGGCCGCAGCGGCGAGGCCCGAGCCGAGAAAGAAGGTGACGCCGATCACCGCGTTCACGTTGATGCCCATCAGCCGGCACATGTCCTTGTCGACGCTGACGGCGCGCATCGCCCGGCCATATTGGGTGCGCGACACGAACAGCTCGAGCCCGAGCATTAGCAGCCCGGCCGTGCCGACGAGGATCATCTGGTTGTAGCTGATGAACTGGTTGCCGAGGTTGACGCCGCCGAAGCCGAGCGCCGAGCCGAACGGCACGTACTGGCCCTTGGTCAGCGTCAGCATGGCGTTCTGCAGCACCAGCGACACGGCGAGGGCGGTGATGAGGATGGAGAGCCGCGGCGCCGACAGCATCGGGGCATAGGCGACCCGCTCGATGATGACGCCGAGAAAGCCGACCGCCAGCATGGCGAAGACCATCGACACGGCGACGCCGAACCAGCCGGCGCCGAGGAAGGGCGAGAGGAAACTCAGGACCAGGAAACCGGCAAAACCGCCGATCATATAGAGTTCGCCATGGGCGAAGTTCAGCAGCTTCACCACGCCGAACACCATGGTGTAGCCCAGTGCCACGAGCGCGTAGAACGAGCCCAGCACGATGCCGTTCACCAGCTGCTGCGTGAGGATGTCGAAAATGCCCATGTGCTCCCCCCGGATGCGGCGTCGGGACCGGCGCGAGGCGCCGATCCCTGGGTCAGCCGATTACGGCGCGAGGGTCCAGGCGCCGCCCTTGCCTTCGAGGACGACGAAGTTGGAGCGCGCGAGGGTCTTTTCCGGGGTGAACGAGATCGGGCCGGAAATGGTGTCGGTGAAGTTTGCCGACTGCAGCGTTGCGACCACCTTGTCGAAATCGGTGGCGCCGGCCGTGGTGATGGCCCAGGCGAGGAGCTTGGTCGCATCGTAGCTCAGGGTCGAATACGGCCCCGGAGCCGTGCCGTAAGCCTTGGTGTAGGCCTCGGTGAAAGCCTTGGCGTCGGGCAGGAAGTCGGCCGTCGGGTTGGAGAAGCCGATGACGCCTTCACCGGCCGGGCCGGCGATCTTGAACAGTTCCGGCGAGTTGGAGCCGTCGCCGACGGCGATCAGGCCCTGGTACCCGCTCTCACGCAGCTGGCGGATCAACAGGCCGCCATCGGCGTAGTAGGCGGTCCAGAACACCGCGTCCGGGCTGCCCGACTTGATCGAGGTGACGACCGCCGAATAGTCCTGCTCGCCCTTGTTGGTGGTCTCGAAGGCGGTGACGGTGTTGCCGGCCGCTTCCCAGTTCTTCTTGGTCAGGTCGGCGAGATCCTGCGAGTAGGCGTCGCCCTGGTTGACGATGGCGATCGACTTGATGCCCTTGGCGGTGAAGTATTCGATCGCCTTGGCCACCTGGTCGTTGCCGGTCGAGTTGATCATGAAGGCGTTGCCGGGGTTTGCCGGGATCAGCTTGGTCGAATTGGCGGCCGGGATGATCATCGGCAGCTTGGCGTCGCCATAGATCTTCAGCGTCGGCACGGTGGCGCCCGAGCAGTAGCCGCCGACGATCCCTACGACGCCCGAGGAGGCGAGCTTGCTCGCGGCGTTCACCGCCTGCTGCGCGTCGCAGGCGTCATCACCGACGATTGAGGTCAACTGCTTGCCCAGCACGCCGCCGGCGGCGTTGATCTCGCCGATCGCAAGATTGACGGCGTTGACCATGTCCTGGCCGTAAGTCGCTTCCGAGCCGGTGGTGGGCACCATGATGCCGATCGTCAGCTTGTCCTGCGCGAACGCCGGTGCGCCGAGGACGAGCGCGAGCGCGAGGCCCGCGGCGGCTTTCATCACACTATGCATGATTGCTTGTCTCCCTGTTGTGCAGACACATACATCTCCCAGCATGCATCTTGTCGACAACATGCCGCCGCGTTAAGGTTCCGTCAATCCCACCGCAGCGAACAAGGATCATCGAGGTGCCAAGGGTCGTAGCGAAAGCACCAAAATCCGGACTGTCCGAAGAGCCGCGACGGGTCCGGGGTTCCGGGGCGCAGACGGTCTACGAGGCGCTCCGGCAAGCGATCGTCGAACTGAGCCTCGAGCCAGGCAGCCCGCTCGACGAAGTGACCCTGGCCGAGCGCTTCGACATGTCACGCACTCCGGTGCGCGAGGCGCTGGTGCGGCTCGCGGCCGAGGGGCTGGTGATGCAGCTGCCCAACCGCAACACAATCGTCGCGCCGATCGATTTCGGGCAGCTGCCGGTGTATTTCGAGGCGCTGACGCTGATGTACCGCGTGACCACTCGCGCCGCCGCCAGCGGCCGCAGCACGGCGCAGCTCGCCGTAATGCGCGCCCACCAGGCGGCCTATACCCAGGCCGTCGAGGCGGACGACGTGCCCGCGATGATCGGCAGCAACCGCGATTTCCACGCCTCCATCGCCGAGGCTGGCGGCAATCCGTATTTCACCGGCCTGTTCACCCGGCTGCTCGACGAGGGCCGCCGCATCCTGCGGCTCTATTACTACAAGAGCTTCGACGACCACCTGCCACGGCAATATGTCGAGGAGCACGATGCGATCATCGCGGCCATCGAGAGCCGCGACGCAGCCCTCTGCGACCGGCTCGCCGCTGAGCACGCCGAGCAGATCGTGCGGCAGATCCAGAACTACATCGCGCGTGACCGCATCAAAGAGCTGGTGCTCTGACTGGTGCAAGAGTGCGGCCTACCGTCCGCCCGACGGCGTTCTCACGTCTTCGGTCGGGTTACAGCGCGAACCGCGCCACCGGCACGCCCACCGCCGCGCCCTTGAAACTCACCATCCCGCCACAGAGCGGGGCCCGCTCGAGTTCTGCCGCGGAGACGCCGGAACTGAGGCTGGTGACGTACACCGTGTTCATCCCCGGCCCACCAAAGCAGGGCATGGTTGGGCGGAGGTTTGGCAGGTCAATCCAGTCGAGTAGCGCGCCGTCCGGCGAGAAACAGTTGAGCCGGCCCGCCGAAGCGCCGCCTGACCAGTAGTTACCATCCATGTCGCAGGCGCCGCCGTCTGGGCGGCCGGTGGCTTCGTCGAGGTCGAGCCAGCGGCGGCGGTTGGTGGCGGTGCCGCGCGACGGATCGAAATCGAGGATGTCGATCCAGATGCCGCGCGAGTCAGAGTGGTACATGCGCGTCCCGGCCGCGTCCCAGGCGAGGCCGTTCGATACCCGCAAGCCTTCGCTGATCACCGCCACGCTGCCATCCGCGCCGAAGCGATAGAGTGTTCCCGCCGGGTTGGGCTCGCCGCTCGCATCCATCGACCCGACCCAGAACGCGCCATCCGGGCCAACCTTGCCGTCGTTGAGCCGCATCTCCGGCTTCGCGTGGGTGACCGAGGCAAGCCCCTGCCGGCGGCCGTCGCGCGGGTCGAACAAGATCACCGTGTTGCGCAGGGCGACGACGAGTTGCCCCGATTGGCAACGCCCCAATGCCCCGGTCGGCTCCCCCATCTCCCAGCGCTGGCGTGCGCCGGTGGCAGGGTCGATGCAATGAACAGTGCCGGGGGAGATGTCGACCCAATACAGCAGCCCGGTCCGATCGTCCCACAGCGGGCTTTCGCCGATCTCGCAACGGTCCGTGGTGACGATGCTGATGGCAGGCGCGCTCATTGCTCGGCGTCCAGGCTGTCCTGCGCGAGGCTCCATTCGCGATAACGCCGGCGCCCGCCCTCGAGGTGCTGGCGCATGGCGAGCCGCGCCTCGTCGGGCTTGCGGTCGCTGATGGCGTCGAAGATGCGCTGGTGCTCGCCGCGGATAACGTCGAGGAACTCCGCCTTGCTCCTGTCGTCGGTGAAGCTGGCGCCCAGCGTCCGGCGGGGGATCAGCCGGTCCCCCATCTCGTCGACGAACATCCGGAAGCGCTTGTTGTTGGTAGCGTCGGCAATGGCGCGGTGGAAGGCGCGATCGGCATCGGTCGCGAGGCTGTTGTCGCTGAGATGGCGGCTGAACTGGCTCAGCGCCTGCTCCATGCGGAGCAGGTTCACCTCGGTTCGCCGTTCCGCGGCGAGGCCCGCCGCCTCGATCTCGACGCTGATGCGGAACTCGAGGAAATCCAGCACGTCGCCGATCTCCTCGGGGGCAGCCATCAGCATGGAAAGGCCCCCGGCGGGCAGCGGAGGTTTGCTGACATAGACGCCGCTACCGCGCAGCGAGCGCAGCCGGCCTTCCGCCTTCAGGCTGGCGATAGCCTCGCGCACCACCGTGCGGCTCACCGAGAACTGCTCGCACAATTGGTCGGCGGTCGGCAGCTTGTCACCCGGGTTGAGATCGTTGGTCTCGATCAGCCGCAGCAGGTCGAGTTTGACCCGGTCGGTGAGGTGGATGGCAGGGCTGGAGGACATTGCGTTTGGTTGCCGGTTATCTGTCGTTCAGGGAGCATTCATAGGCGTGGCAATCTGGCAGCGAAAGAGGGGCGGCGCATCGATCGGTTGCCCACATGATGAAAGTATCATACTACTTTCAAGAAGTCATATTCTTGGAGGGGATGAATGTACGTAGGCACACAACTCGGCGGGGACCAGTTCGCCAAGGTCGGAGATCGCTACCTCAGGCAATTGGCGCAGCTGGGCGTCCGGCACGTGTGCATCGACCCGGTCGGCGACCCCTGGCAGTGGAACCGGGACATCCTGATGCGCCACGCCGAGCACGTCTCTAAGTTGGGCCTCGTGCTCGACATGGTGCAGCTGCCGCTGCCGTCCTCAGGCATCGGACGCAACCACCAGGCACCCGGGATCGTGCTGGGCAAGCCCGGCGAGCGCGACCGCGAGATTGACGGGATCTGCCGCATCATCGAGGCGCTGGCCGAGGCGGGCATTGGCGCGGCGAAGTACAACTTCAACGTGCTCGGTATCCCGCGCACCGAGTCCGAGACCGGCCGCGGTGGGCAGAAGCTCTCGACCTGGCGCGCCGACAAGGCCACTGACGGCGACACGCTGACCATCGCCGGAACGGTGTCTGCGGAGGAGTTCTGGGGGCGCATCGAGTATTTCCTCGAGCGCGTCGTGCCGGTCGCCACGGCAAACAAGGTGCGCCTTGCCTGCCATCCGCATGACCCGATGACGCCGCCCGGTTACCGCGGCTTCGAAACGCGCGTGCTCTCGAGCGTCGAAGGCCTGATGCGGTTCGTCCAGACCTGCGAGAGCCCCTACCACGGCCTCAATTTCTGCCAGGGCACAGTGGCCGAAGGCCTGGAGAACCCGCGCGCTGAAATCGGCGAGGTGATCCGCTGGTTCGGCAGCCGCAAGAAGATATTCAACGTCCACTTCCGCAACATCAAGGGCGGCCGCTACTCGTTCACCGAGGAGTTCCCCGACAATGGCGACATGGATATGCCGGCGGCGCTCAAGGTCTACCACGAGGTCGGCTATGACGGCATGATCATGCCCGACCACGTCCCACACATCGACGCCGACAACTCGATGGAAACCGCCTTCGCCTTCTGCTTCGGCTACATCATCGGGGTGTTCCAGGCGAATGGCTGGGACCCTTATGGGGCGTGATGCGCCCAAGCCATCCGCACCGACGCTGCTCCATCCACCAGCATCATTCCCGCGAAGGCGGGAACCCCAGTGCGATGCTGCAACGCCCGCGGAGGCTGAGGCTTCCCACTGGGTCCCCTCCTTCGCGGGGATGACGCCGGTGGGTGGGT